>CAYZQU010000159.1:0-4719 GCA_964480645.1 uncultured Ruminococcus sp.
CTGCGTCATTAGTCAATAATCTCGATATCCGCGATTTCAGTGCGTTGATTGCTCTAATCATACTCCGAAAACGTTCCGCCCACGCGGGTGTTTATCTCATGGGTTTGTATGGGCTTCGCGGGCTATGTGCTTGCTATAAGTGAGCGTATATCCTCAAACTGTATCAGCGTGTTAATGTCTTCCTCATCATTCTCATGAACGAAAAATACGATATCACCGTTTGGATCGGCAACCGTATTGAGTATTTTCGCTCCGTTCATTCCGGAGAATTTTATGAAATGAAACTCCGAGGTCCAATCGTCAAATAAGCAAACCATTTTTATATTTGGATTCGATTTTGAACCGGCTCTGAATAATATATACCTTCCGTCAATCAAGCGATCATTGAAACGCACGCCGAGTCCGTTATCCCCAATATCGGAAATTGTTTTATGCGTTTTTTTGTCAACCATTACGGTTTGGAAGCAGCCGCCATCCTCAGTCGGTTCAAATCGTATAAAAATGTTGTTTTCTGTCACGGTAAACTCGTGCATTGTTGTTTTGTAACAGCTTGGAAGCTCTAAGAGTGTTTCATCACACACCTCTCCATTCGTGTTAATTCTTTTAATGCAATATGTGGTTTCGTTTTGGCTCGAGCGATAAATAAAATAAATTTCACCATTAAAGCAATTTATTAATGGATTGCTGTTCTGAGAGGAAACCTCCAATTCGGTTGTATATATGAGCTGTGCCTGTTCCTCATCAAAGTTATATTTATATATGTTGAATGTCCCTCTTGTTTCACCGCTGCACAGAAATACCATTTCGTTTGCGTTGAGTTCGCAAGCACATACGGATATTGCGCTTGTCGGCTGTTCCAAAATACATCTTGACTGTTCATTCGGCTTTCCGACATAGCAACGTAAAGTTACATATTCATCATAGGGAGAACCACAACATGGAAACGTAACATAATGGCCGCAGTATGTCCTTTTGCTGTTAGCAAGTCCAATCTCCACATCAAGGTCATATTTCAAAATATCCTGATTCGATTTACGGTCGTTTCTGTCAACGCTTGAAATTGTTACAGGAAAGGTTTCCGAGGAAAAGTAGAAATTGTCATTATCCATTGCCATAAGGTATAAACTGCTTTGCTTCAAATCGTATACGGTTAAGCCCTTCGTGTCAACAGTATGGTCAAAGGACTTCAAAACGCCGATATCGTTATCCGAGTTTTCCGTATAATCCGAATTGTTGTCGGAAACAGGGCTTTCCGTTGAATATTCACTTTCCAAAAAGCTGCTTTCATCTTGTCGCTCTCTTTCCGGCGAGCACCCCGGCAGCACCGCCATAAGACCGCATAACGCCGCCGAAATTCCAATTACAAGTTTGTTTTTCATTGTGGTTATCCTCCTTTAGCCAATTAGTTCGATATCAGCAATCTTGGCTCTTTGCGGGCTTTCAATGCTTAGGTCTACTAAATCGATAGCCCAATCCGTATGTTACAGTTGGAGAAAATCCATCGGTATATGTGATGTCGGTTATTTCATTAATCTGCATCACATTCCCGTCTTGACCAATATATTCGGCAACGTTCGGATATTTCTCGAGCAGCTTTTTTACGTCATCGGAAAGCGGTTCGTTGTCTGCGGATTCAACGGTGCTATTGTTGGATATATCAGTTGTTGGCTCAACCGCATTACTTGTGCTGTTGTTCGAGCTTTCAGAATTTTCTGTTTTACTGCAGCCCGCGACAATTGCGAGAATCGCTATCGAAAGGGATAGCATTGTGATTAATACGCATTTTTTCATAATGACTTCCTCCGAATATATTTCAGTTAACCCGCTCAATATTGACAATATCCGCGTACATAGTCGGCATATCCGGATTAGTGTATCCGCCCGCTTTAACGTTCGTCAGCGTTACCTTAACGGGAACAAGCTCTTCATCGCCGAAAATCTCATCTTTGTCGATTTCATCGGCTTTTCCGATTATCCAACCATAATAGCCGATATCCGACATAACGAATTGGATATTGCCGCTGCCCATACCGTAATAAATATTGTAGATTTGTTCATCGAAAGAGTTTGTAATCGCGGGGATTCCGCTTGTTTTTGTTGGGTCGGGCGCGAAAATCAAATCGCCCGGTTTGGTGAGGTAATCCTGGGTACTTTGTGCCGTATGCAGTACACCCTCAAGCGTAATTTCTCCGTCAAATTCGATGGTATTATTCAAAATCGGACCTCCAAATTCCACGGTGTTACCCAACACGGCGTAACGTTCATATTCCGCCTTTTTCACAGTCAAGCCGCAGTCCAGCTTGTCGCCGACCCTTACCTTGAACCACTCCGCTTCGGGGAGCGCATCGAGCTTTTCCTGCTGAGCATTTTCATCAAGCATATCTCCCGCATAGAAAAACGGACGCGCATAGCGGATATATGCGAAGTCGTATTTCAGCACGGCAGTAACGAAAGTTTCCATATCATCGGGATTTGGCCAATAACCACTGCCCTTGTAGATATCCGCCGCATCAGTGGCGAGGAGCGTCTCTCCATCGGGACCGAGAAAACTTGTTATGGCAGGTGGTTCAAGAAGTTTCAACTGCTCCTCGGTAAATTTGCTTTCGAGCGGGGTACTTTCGGTAGATTCAGAGGTGGATTCAACCGTTGATTCCACGGAACTTTCGGTTTGTGAAGTGCCTGAGCCGCTATCGGAAATCTCCGAGTCGCTGCAGCCCGAAAGAGTTGCTGTTGCCGCCAGCAATGCCGATAAAAGAATCGCGGTAAAGTGTATTTTTTTCATATGTGCCTCCTAAAATAGGGTATCATGGCGGTCGTCACAAATGTGGCGACCGTCATTAACCTATAACTTTGTGTTACTTTACAACTTTGTAAATATAAGGCATATACGCTGCAAAGTCATCCCAATTCCATGTCTTATATCTTACTTTGCAAGTTCCCTGATAGCTCCGATTGAAAATCCGAACAAGGAACTGACTAAGCGGCAAAAGGTAAGGTGTAAGGTAATATCAATAGTTGCAATGGCGGTTTGGCTTGCTGTTATGTTTCTTTTCCGCGTTCTTGACAGCGAGCTTGATCATATAGTAGCATTGACTTTATTCTGCGTGGCAAATTTGATGCTGCTGACAAGTCCTATTGCCAATACGATCAGTATCCCTATAATCGAGGAAATGCTAAGTTCAAAGCCATATTCATAAACCTCGCGTTGTTCTTCGGGAACGATCTCTTGGCGAATAAAAAAATCAGCTATAATGCGACTGAGTTTAGCGATCATTCCGATCACCTCTTTCTGTCATCATTATAGCTGATTGATTTTTAAATTGCAATACCTTTAGCACAAGTGGTATTGCCCACAACATAAACTGTTTTAATTTTCCAAATTAAGCCAAATTTCCGCTATAAATTTCCCGTTTTTCTCCATAAAATCGATTCTCCCGTTGTGAGATTGGACAATGCTCTTTACGGATTTAATTCCTAAGCCGTGCAACGATTTATCGGAATTGCTTGTTTCAAGATTGGGATTTTTATCTAAAACAGACTCCGGGATAGAGTTTGCAACCGATATTTGAGTAAGAGATTTTTTGGTTTTCATTGTGATCTCTATTACCGGACGTTCGGCGTCCATACAGCCTGTTACGGCGTTATCCAAAAGATTGGAAAGCAAAATACTCACGTCAACATCACTTTCGGAAACAAACTGCGTATCAATAAAGCACTTAGTGGTTATACCTTTCGCGGCGCACCTAGTCAAGCTGTTGTTAATGACAGCATCCACAATTACACTTCCCGTGTTCACTCCCGCAATCGTAGGCATAATTTTTTTGTTTATAATGCCCTCAATATAAGATTTTGCTTTTTCGATTTTACCGTCGGTTATCAGCTCACCTGTGGTTGAAAGATAATGCTTTATATCATGACGCAAGGTTTTAATTTCAGAATAGCGTGTTTGTGCCTCAATCACAAGTTTTTCCTGTGCCGAGAGATTTGCTTTTAAAAGGTTGTATTCCTCTCTTGTGATATTATCGCTATGCAGCTTATTCAAAAGAATATACAATAAGATATTCAACAAAGCAATCATAATATAAGCAAATATAAAGTCCAGACGCATTTCTTTATGTTCAAGCGAAATATGCCATAAAGAATTCGTTATCAAAAAAGTTATAATAAAACAGGACAATTGAATGAGCCATTGAAAACCGTTTAATGATTTTCTGTTTCGCCTTAATACACGAACAAGTAATTCACATACAATAAAGAAAGCAAATTTGGTGAAGAAAAGAACGGGGATTCTTAAAGCACCGCCCGGCTCTGTAAGTTCGGTAACGGGATTTTCCGAGGCGGCACGAAAAATATTTATAACGAGCAGATTGATAGGCATAGCTGTAGTTACAGGGATAACAGTTAAAAGAATTTTCTCTTGAATTTTTCCGTTAAGAAATATAATTGAGTAAATAAAAAGTGACAGCAGCATCAATATTTCACTGATATTCTTAAAAATTTCAATTTGGCTTAAAAATAGATTCCCAAAAGCCAAAACGATAAAAAATCCTGTTGACTTCGCCCATTTCAATTTATTGCTCTTAAAGCCCAGAAATCTGTTTGCCAATCGAACAATTATGTAGCACTCCGCAAGCGAAGCCAAAATTTCCGCTAAATTCATCATGGTATACTCCGTAAATATTTTGTAAATTTATCGTTGACGACATTTATTCTTCGCCG
>CAYZQU010000160.1:0-4667 GCA_964480645.1 uncultured Ruminococcus sp.
GGCATTGCCCCTTTGGCAGGGGGGGCTGGGGGGACGGAGTCCCCCCAGATTATGCGAGGTTGATTTCGACTATATTGGCGGTGGCTAGGTTGTTGAAGTTCACGCTGCCGCTCAGCTTTATGGAATCCACGGTGACGTTGACTTTGACGAATGTTCCGTCTGTGGGGAGCATTGAAACGTCGGCGGTGGCGGAATTGATGTTTCCGATGTTGACTTGTCCGTATTCTCCCGCCCATGTGAAATCGCCGTGCATTCCGACATTTGCGCGGTGGAAAACGCCTGTCTGCTCATCGCTTGAGTACGCCATTACGGGCAAGGGGCACTCGCCGCTCGGTACGAAAAGAATTGTTCCGGATTCGATTCCGTATTCGTCTTCGGGGATTACGCACGCGTATCCCGTCATTTTAAGTTCACCGCTGAGTTCGCAGCTTCCCGCGTTAAAATAGATTTCGGGGAATTTCTCGGACAAAGTGTTTTTATCGAATCCATCAATAGAATCCGAACCGAAATTCGACTGTGCGGAGGTGACGGTAAGTCCGGAAATTGTATCGCCGACATTCAGACGCTTGTAATTCTTGAGTTTATCAGCGGACATCCCCGTGAAAGTTTTTGTGCCATCATCAAAAGAATCCGCATTGTCTATGCTATTCAGGTTGTTAAACGTCGGCTCGGCGAGGTAAACAAATCCATTACATACCACCGATTGGAAATTCTCATCAGAGTACTCCTCACTGCCGTCCGAGTTGAAAACCTGCGTGATTTCCGACTTCAGGATTTTGTCGCCCGCTAAACCTGTAAGTTTAGTGGAGTCTTCAGTGGGAATTTCCGAGGAATTTTCTGTGGATTCAGAACCGCTTTCGGTTTGGGTGCTGCTTTCGGTTTGAGAACCGCTTGATGTGCTGTTGGTCTGCGAGGAGGATTCCGATGAGCTGTTTGAATCGGAGTTTCCGTTTTTGTTACAGCCTGTGAGTAACAACGCAAGCGATAACGCGAAAATTAATGCTGATCTTTTCATACTATATCTCCTATTCTGTTTTACCATATTGGGGAATTTCAATCGTTGATTTTGGATTGAAAACGAGGATATTGCTCCTGTTCTTAATTATAGCATATTCTTTGCGGAATTACCATTGATTTAACGCTCAAATTTAATATCCGTCAATTGACGTGTTTGGTTATTTTGCACAAAAATTCCGCGACAAATTTTACAGTCGCGGAATTCGGTTATATTTTACGATTCATTTTTTGATAAAGGTTCATCTTTCCATAATAAGCGGAACAAACTCGCTTAGTCCGCGAACCGATTACCTTTTTTGCGGTCGGAGAATTCATTACTTGGCGAACTGTCTGTTTGCCGTCACCGGGGGTTTTGACCTGTTTTTTGCGTTTTTTCAGGCGGTTTTTACGCTCGGCGATTCGTTTTTCCTGTTCGAATTTCCGAGCTTTTGCCAAGTCACGGTCGAATTTATTGCATTCCGCTACGGTTGGCAGAGATTGGTAATTGCGTGTGCGGGTAAATTCGCGGATTTCGCGGTCGAGCGCAGCGTTTAGTCCAGCTACCTCTGAGCCGTCGCCGCCGTTTCGAATTGCCTTTTTGTATGCCGAAAGAGCGGAAAGCGCGTTGGAAAGTCTCATTCCGTTGACCTCGTCGCGCGTACGGCAAGACATCAACGTGCAGCGATACACGCGCCGCGCCGACTCGGTTTGCTGAAAGCTCTTGTATGATTCGGGGTCGCGTATGGCAAGGTAGCTCTGTTCGGTGAGGGAGAGCGTTTGTCCGGCGCGCATTTTCGCGCGGATTCCCAACAGACGTGTATCCTTGGATTTGTTGTACTCACGCTCACCCAAAACGTTTTCCAACCGCTCAGATTGCTCTTTAAGCGCGTCCGTGATGGATTTTTCCTCCTCAGATTCGGTTGAGGTTTCGGATTTTTCGGGCGCGGTTTCCGAAGATTTTACAGATTTCCGAGCCTGCTCGGAAAAGTTCGTGGAATCACGATTAGCGCGTCCTTCGGAAATTTTCGAGGGAGCGTTGTTCGTTTCGGTCATAACAACGGAACGGACGTATCCGCTGATTGAACCGATTGTTGCAAAATCCACAAAAATCCCCCCATTCGATACACATAATTTTCTATATTCTAATATCGACTGTCCAAGGGAAATCTTTAGTTAATTCGGAAAATTTTGGAGATTTTTACGAAATTTTTCAGCATATTGTACAAAGAGGTTAATTGTTTTCATTTTTTCGGAGCATTGTAACCGAGATAATCAACGTAAGAATCTCAATAATAAGCATAAACGCGAGTACCGCCGGTATTCCGACATAATCAATCGCAACCTCGAATTTCATTTCCAGATAGGCGGAAATCAGCCCGAAAATCGACTTTACGAATACATTTCCGAGAATTGCGGAAATCACCGAAATCGGAATCATCAGCGCGATATTTTCCGCCGCGAACGCTCCGAGAATTCGGGATTTCGGACAGCCAAACGCGTCCGCCGCCGTGACGAACAGCGACTTTTCCTTGAGGTAATTGGACGCGGAAATCACGCGGATTATCGCGTAAATCAGCGCGCATGCTCCCGCCGCGAGGTACATCAGATTTCCGATAAACGCGTTGAATCCCGATAGTCGCTCAATTGCGGGCAGTGTAAGGACAGTTTTTATAACGTTTTCCTCGCCGTATTTCGCGCAAAAATCCGCGTAAACTCTGTCGATTTTGTCAATGGAACAATACACTATAACGCCGACAGCTTTGCTTTCGGAATTTATATGGAAAGCTACACCGTGTTGATATTGAGTTAACTCCTTATCACTATGAAGCGCGGTGATATTCAGAAATTCCTCGGAATAAACCCCTACAATCAGCGCGTTTTCAAAGAAAATTTTCGTTTCTAACTTCTTTGTTTCGATGTTGTAGTAATCCTCATAAATCGTTATCGGCTTATCCAGAATCACGCTGTAATCCGTGAAATGACGGCTTTTAAGCCACTGCTCGTTAATCAGCATTTCACCGTGATTTTCGGGCATTCTACCCGCAACAAGGAAATCCGTGTCACTGATTGCGTGAAATTCCTCAAAATACGTATTCGGAATCAGCGTTTCGACATCGGGAGCTTGGTAATAGCAAAGACTGATTTCATCAAGTTCGCCAACGCCCTCAATGTCGAATTTTCCGTACACATAATTACGTGAATAAAACTCGCGCGTTTCGAGAATATCGGGGTTTTTGGAAATGTAATCAAATTCCTCCGCCTTTCTTTTCACGATAACCGTATTTCCGCTGCTCCGCGATTTCAGCGCATTGGAAACCGTGTTGTTGAGAGCGCGCGTAAACGTCACCGCCGAAAACAGCGCGAACCCGAAAATAAGCAGGCAGACCGTGCTTCCGAGCGTCCTCAGAGGGTAGCGGCGAATGTTCAGAAAAGCAAGTTTAAGTGATAATTTCATCTGTTTCGCACCTCTTTTCCGGAGGATTTCGAGATGTTTATAACAAGCGAAACCGCCGCGATAATCAAGCAAACAGCGAATCCGACAGCGAAATATGCGGGATAATTCACTTCGTCAACCCGCATTTTGATCAGCTCCCGCGCCCACTTGTCCACGAGAAAATCCAGCAGAATCGCGAGACCGAATCCCAGACCGCTTGAAATGAACGATAAAACCGAGAAATCCGTGCTGATAACCGCGAAAAGCCGTGATTTACGGATTCCGCAGTTGCAGAGAATACTCAGAAAATTCGCGCGGCGTGAAAAGTACATTTTAATGAACACGAAAATAAATGCTGCAAGCGCTGTGACAAGTATAACCATTACGACATTCAGCACGGTTTTCATCGCGCGATAGCCTTCGCAGAGCGCGAGAATGCCATCAGTATCGGTGAAATTCTCGGAGTTCAGTTGTTCTGAAAGCGTGAGAAGTTCGTCCTTGTCGGACACAATTACCGTGTAATTTTCCGCGCGGAGATTGGGGTTATATATGATAAAATTGTACGTATCAATAAGGAATGGCACAATTAATTTCACTGTATACTCCACACCTGAAATTGTGATTTTATCGCCTTGTTTGCAGCCAAGTTCCTCGGCAAGATTTTCCCTTAGAAATGCATATTCAGTATCGAAATTAACGACCCCAAATGACGTAAGCAGCGCGAATTCTTTATATATAAATTCCTTGTTTATTGAAACAACGCAGATTCCACCACGATAACTCGGCAGAAATACGGACCTCTCGTCATGAGAAATCGTGACGTCATACGTGATTCCGCTTTTCTCCGCGAATATGGGCAAATCCATATTTTCGGGTAGGTCGGTCATTTCTAACGGTAAAACCTGTCCGTGTCGGAATTGCGTGAAAAATCCGTCAAAAATCTGTCCGCCGTAATTCGCCAGAATGCAGATTACGGACATCAGAATTGCAAGACCGACTGTGAAATACGCGAAAAACAGCTTGTTTTTACGAAGTTCGTTGAATGAGAGTTTAAGCATTGATAATTTCACCGTCCAAACCTCTTTGGATTGTCTGTTTCTCGTGACGTTTTTGGTGTAAAATTTCTTGCAATAAACAAAAAATCCCAATGAACAACTCATTGGGAACTGGGAACGGCAAATTGCCGTTGGAGCGGATTACGAGGCTCGAACTCGCTACCTCCACCTTGGCAAGGTGG
>CAYZQU010000161.1:0-4622 GCA_964480645.1 uncultured Ruminococcus sp.
AGTGCTTTACAATGTTATTGATACGCTGAAAAAACACTTGTCCGGAAGATTCACGATTGAGGTGGTGCATGATGCACCACCTCGAAAACCTATTTGGGAGGGAGATAACAATGGCAACAGCAAAGATAGTTTACAAACAGCGGCACATAGACGAGGAAAGCGGCAGAAAATACAGCGCGTCCCGCAATGCCCACTATGCACTGTATATAGGTTATAAGCCCGAGGAGATGAAGAAATCCGCAAATGAGCGTGATGATGAAAAATACTTGCGTACACGCGAACACATTTCGCGTCTCGTAAAATATATCGGTCAGCGTGAACACGCCGCCAAGAAGAATATAAATAAGGACGTCCGCGAGGTGGAAAGCAATAAGCTCGAAACCTATGATACGGAAAACGACGTCGAGCTTCCCTCCGAAGCCGAACGCCGATACAAAGATGAAATCCTTGACGAACGCGACAACGGACTGTTCGGATATATTGGCGGAATGTTTTCCGATGAATATAATATTAAGGACGTTAAAAGATATGTGCGCAGAATGTCCGAAAGTCACAATGTTTTTCACAGCATTTTTTCGTTTACCCCCGAGAGTGCCGAGGAAGCGGGACTTAACACCCTTGAGGATTGGGAAAATTGGGTCAAGTATCATATCAGCGATATTGCAAACGGTATGAATATGAAGATTGAAGATATTGAGTATGTTGCGGCTGTCCATTTGAAAAAAGGTCAGCCGCACGTCCATATCGAGTGGTGGAATAAAGAGCAGCAGATTTATATAAATAAGGTAGATCCGCTGGTATGCGATGCAATCCGAATCGCCGCGATAAAGGGAACATACCGAAATGAGTTTAACTCAATACATAATCGTGAGGACGAAATTATAAAGGAACTGCGCGGTGCTGTCGCCGAACAAACCGATAAAATCCTCGCGGAGCTTACTCCTGATGATTATATACAAACTATCGCGAAAGGGCTGAATCATATCAGTGACATTCTTCCCCCTAAAGGTCAGCTGCGTTACAAGCTCTTAAAGCCGGAGGTCAAGGTAGAACTTGATAGACTTACACATTATATTATAGATAATAATCCACAGCTTGCTGACATATATGACAGGATACTTGAGCAGCGTAAGCTGTACAACGAAATGCTGCACGCAACAGGCGCGGAAATAAGCAATTACAGCAAGCTTAAACTTACAAAGTATTTCGGAGGTCTGAACGACGATATAGAAAGGGATGTGGGGAACACGCTGCTAAGAATAATGGCACGTGAAAGAAAGGCGGGACGTCAAAGAATGATCGACGCTCTGGATGCCGCGCCTATTCCGTCTGAGCCGGACGGACTGTTCCACAGCGAACGTTGGATGGACTACCTCGAACGGGAGGTGTTTGACAATATCGAGAACGATGAGCCGTATATCCGATGGTCAAAAAAATTCAAGGAAGCCCGCGCCGCTGCCAAGAATAAAGAATATGACAAGGCTTTGCAATTATATTCGGAGGAAGCGAAAAAAGGCAATGCGCTTGCGGAATACGAAATCGCGGATTTGTACCGCCGCGGACTTATTACGGGTGAGGATAAATCCAAGGAGCATTACTCGGCGGCTCTCAAAGGCTTTCTTGAAACGGAACGGGAAGCGGATACAATGAAACCGTATCTTCAATACCGAATCGGCAGAATGTACTACGATGGATACGGTACAAAGAAGAATTATGCCGAAGCCCTGAAGTGGCTGGAGATGTCCGCAAAAGGCGGTAACCATCTTGCCGAGATTACTGTTGCAAAAATGTATGCGTCCGGTACGGGAACTGAAAAGGATTCTCGAAAAGCCGCCCTATGGTATGAAAAAGCCGAAGCCGATAATGCCTATGCCGCGTACAAGCTTGGAAGAATGTATTATGACGGCTCAGGGATTAAGAAAGATTACAAGGAGGCGGAAAAACACCTGCTCCGAGCGATTGCGTCAAAGGACGATTTTGACCTCGCGATGATTTTGCTCGGAAAAATATATTCCTCCGATGACAAAGACACGCACGATACGGACAAGGCAATCGCGTGGTATGAAAGGGCTGCGGAACACAATAGTGCGGACGCGGCGTATCAATTATACCGTTTATTTATTAAACAGGACGGCGGCAAAGGACGCGCTCATGATTGGCTTAACCGAGCGGCGGAAATGTATAAGCAAAAAGCTGAGAAAGATAATGCCTATGCCGCTTTAGCACTGGGCAAAATTTACGCGGATAAGGAGTGTGACATATATGATACCGCGCTTGCGGAAAAGTGGCTGCGCAAGGCTGCCGAATCGAAATCGGTATGCGCCGCGTTTGCGGCATACGCGCTCGGTAAGCTCCTTATGTCCGATGATGTCAGACAATACGCGGACGCCGCCAATTGGATGATGGAGTCATTTGATAAAGGAAATTATCACGCCGCGTTCGCGGCAGCAAAGCTCTTATCCGACAACGAAATCGGAATATCGATTCCGGGCAGCGCACGGAAATGGCTTGAAATGGCGAGGAACGGGGTTGTTGGTGAGCTGACGGATAATCTGAAGTTTGATGAAATTAAGCTTAATATCGCGAGAAAGTCACTCGATTTGCACCCAAAATTTGAAGCTCCGAACGGAAAGGACATTACCAAGCAAGTATTGGAAAGCAGGCTTTCCGAAGCGGATTACAAACTGGGAAAGCTCTACCTTTCCGAGGAGCTTCTGGATTATGAGCTTGCGGAAACTTTTTTGCGCGAAGCGTCAGTGCTGCAAAATCCATACGCGATGTACGCGCTTGCAAAGCTATACATAAAAGGAGATATTCCCAAAAATCTTTCGGCTGCCATACAGCTGATTGAACGTGCCAAAGAGCTTGAAAAAAGCATTGCTCCGTTCGCGGATTATACACTCGGCGCGATGTATTTGTTTGACGATGATGTGCGAGACCGTAAGCTGGCTGAAAAGTATCTGAAGCAATCCGCGCAAGCGGGCAATGAATATGCTCAGAAGCTCCTCGACAACTCTGCCGCTTGGCAAAAGCGGAATATTTATAACCTTATCGGAAGGGTTATAAATATACTTGAAACCAATTCCCGCGACGGCGATATGTATTTGTCGGAAGCCGCGTCGGAATTGTTTGGTCGGGGAGACCTCTCAAAGGAGGCAATCGCCGAGCTTATCTATAAAATGCAGGATAAGCAAAATACAGCCGAGATGTGAGGTGTGTTATGTATAGAAATAAAATGTTGCTTGCCGCTCAGATATTATCCTTTTTCCCGCTTGCATTTTCGCTTATTATGTGGTATAATGAGCAAAAAGAGGCGGGTATTATGGAATGGTACGATTTTTTAATTACCGCTTTAGGCGTGGCAGTTCCGGTGGTAATAGCTATTCTGGCTGAACGCGGGAGCATAAAGAAACTGGATGAACATTTGGGATTTGACAACAGCGAACAATCATTGGCGAAAAAACTGGGTGTAGGTGAAAAATCCATTACCTCATTGCTTGGAGTTAATGAAAGGTCAATCACCTCACAGATTGGCGTTGGAGAAAATGATTTATCGCTCTCATTGCAGCACTCAGAAATCAAAGAAGCAATTATCGAAAAAATCTCTGACCAAACTGCCAAAATTGACATTCAAACCTCGGAAATTAACGCAATAGCTCGGAAAATCCACGACGAGGAAGTCAGGCGCGGTTTGTTAACGAACGAGCAGCAGGGCTTACTTCATACAGTTAACGCATTGGTTCTTGATTGGGAGCTGTCACATCAAAAGCTGTCGGGGCTTGAAAACGAACTCCGCAATTGTAATGAAAAAATCTCCGAGCTTGAATCTGAAAACGAACTTTTAAGGCAGGAGCTTGAAACATATCGTCCCAGCAATGAGAGCGACAGCACGGAGGATTGGGAACAATAACAGACGTTTGAGGTGGTGCATCGTGCACCACCTTTACTCTATTGACAAAAATCAATTTATAATGTATAATAAGGGGGCAGTGAGTTGATATATTGTTACAAAAAGCTCCGTGAGCTTAAGCTGCTGCACATATTTGTGCTGCACTATCTGACGGCGGCTGTGATAGGAACTCTGCTGATACTTTTCCTGTTTTGGCTCGGGAATGGTCTGGAGCTGTATTCGGCGGTTGTGCTGTGTTTGATGTACGGGCAGCCCGAATATCTTATGCTGCGGCGAATGGAAATGTACAAGATACGCGCCGAACTCAGGGATATGGATTGTCCGCCGTGTGAAAAGGCTGAGATAGTACTGCCGATTATTTTTTGTTGTCGACCGCAGCCTGATAAATTTATGGCGGTGAACGGTGCAGTAATACTTTCTGCGGTAATCGAATTCTTTTTGTTTTTCGGACTTAATCGATGGGTTCCTTGTACGGGAATATGGGGTGTCATACTTAATGTGCAATTTGGGTTATGTTGTATTATGCCGATATGGCTCGGACAATTTGGGAATGTTACGGCGATTAGAGAAGAGCTGATATAAAGGCTGTCGCAAAAACGGTTGCAAAATCTGATGAGTCAGAATAGAATCAGGTGGTGCATCATGCACCACCTTTAATCTATTGACAAAAATCAATTTATAATGTATAATAAGGAGGCAGTGAGTTGATATA
>CAYZQU010000162.1:0-4590 GCA_964480645.1 uncultured Ruminococcus sp.
TTTCAAATTATCATAGTGATAATCGCAGCTTTTATCGAACAGATAATCGCCCAAATCGTCCATTTCATCACTTGCAAGCATATTTTCCGCATAGAGGGTAATTTCATCGGAGAGCGCGCGGCGCACTCTCCGCTCCTCCAAATCAAGCCCGAAATCGGGAATTTCCTCGAATCCCGCGCTGTGAACGTCGTACGCGGTCGGCTTACCATCGCGCAAAATCCCGATTATATCCCCGACTGAAAGAGAATGTCCGTCAAAATCCTCGGGGATATTGACATTAAACTTTGCGTAAATATCCTCAAGCGTTTCATTGTCCGCAAGTCTGCCACGGTATACCCGGTCGTAATTTTCACGGTCTACATACAAACCTTTTTTGCGCAGCTCCGCCATACCCGCAAAACGGTAATCCCGCAGGCTTTCCGTTTCTCTCAATTGGATTATGGAATAAATCGGTTCGGGGAGTTGGCTCAGCTTTTCCAAATATTCATTGCCCCACGAGTTGAAATCCTCGTTGTTTGCGAGGAACTCACGAGCCTTCGCGGAAAAATCCGACGCGGTAACGTCCACCAATTCTTGACGCGAAACTTGTGTGAGATAGTCCAACGGGTCGTCCTTTATTTTCGCGTCGAAAATCTGGTCAAACGTGAAGTGGCTGTATACGAGCTGTCCGCCCGCGTCGCTGTCGGGATTATAATAGACCATTGTCACTGTTTCGTTTTCGCGGTTTACATAGAATTTGTCAAGGTCGTGCGGAATGCTGTCCGCCCGTGCCATTTCCAACCACATCCGAACGGTGTCAACTCTCTCGGTCAGTTCCTTGCCGTTCTGAGTGCGCAGCTCCGCGAGGAATCCGTCCGCGCCGTCCGGGACAATCTTCTCGACGCGATAGTCAACCTCGTCAATCCGAATGTATGTGCCGATAAGCTTTTCCGTTTCCGCGCATTCCGCGTCCAAAAGGTCGTGCATACGGTCGTAGTCCTCGTCACTCATTCGATTGGGGTCGTATGCGTAAGGGTCGAAATTTTCCTCCGGGTCGTAGGGGTATTCGTCATAAGGCAAACCCGCTTCGTGAGCCGCTTGCCGTCCTTTATCAATCTCCCGGTGCTTTGCGTACAGACAATCGGAAATCTCTGCGTAAACCGCGTTCGCGAACTCCCCGTCTTCGTACATCTCACGGTAAAGCTCGGAAAAATCGACACTGCTAAGCTCGCTTATTTTATCGCCCGTCACATCGGAAATTGTTTCGTCAACCGCCGTTTTCACCGCACTGTCAAAATCCTCGCGACTGCCATTCAAAAATGCTTGGCGAATGTCGGAATCGTAGTACGCGATATGGCTTTCCGCATAATCCAAAAGCGCGGCTTTCGCTTTTTCGATGGACGCGTTTTCGGGATTTAGAATTTTTTCAATATCCCGATTATCGCCAACCTCCACGTTAATTCCAAGATCCGCCAGACGAGACTTGCAATCTTCAAGCGCGTGTACGGCAACACCCGTCATCGGGACGCTGCCACGCTTGGTTTGTGTAAGGTTGATTTCCCGTGCGGTCAATATTGCGTCATCACCGTAAAATTCGTAAAAATCTCCAACACGGTAGGCGGTTACTGTTTTTGTTTCAGCACTTTTTAAGGCTTCTTTCGCCGCACGCTTGTCAATATCTTCTTGTGTTACATATTCTCCGGCATTAATCAGCTCCTCAACATACCCCGCTATATCATTCCAGCTGAAATATGCTGTGGAAATTCCATCAGGGACGGATTTGTCCTTTATCCTAATTCTTATGCCTTTTGAATCATAGTCCACAAAATCCACATCGCCATACCCGCTATGTCCGCCTATGCCGTATTCTTTTTTCAGAAACGCGGCAAGCTCTTTATGAGAGGGATTTGCAGTGTTGCAGTACTCCAAAATGCGGAATTTGCCGCCTTCAAACGGCGTTCCGTTCATAATCTCGTTTTCGAGCAGCGCAAAACGGTTATACTCACCGACGAACAAGCCATCGGCATATTTAGGCTCATCGGTAAAAAGCGTTAGCTGGTCGCCGTCATAAACAGATGAAGCGGAATCCTCATCGAACTCCGCTTCATCATCTTCATCGTCTTCAATCAGCTCGTCATCATACTCAAACGAATCTTTCTGATTTTCGCCAATGTTCCTCTGCTCCGCACTTCCTGACGAAGCCACTCCACGCACCGGCGCAGAGTTTCCCACGCCGCGGCTTGAGATTCGGTTTCTATCGCTGTCAGTTGTGCCGTCCTCGCTTCGTAATCCTCGCTCAGTATCATTTTTTCTTTCAGTGACTTCTCTGTCGTCAATCGGTGTTGTTCCGCTTTCCTCGCGATTTCTTCCCAAATCGTCAGGTACAGTCCGCTCATGTTGATACAGTCGAGTACCGTCTGATCTGTTTCGTTCATCAAATCCACCGCTTTTCTCGCCATCGGCGGCATCTGTGCTCTGCCGTAGCTCTCGAATGTCGGGTATTTCAACCCGTTGTCCTTCTCCTCGTAAGGGATATCGTAAAGGTCTTCCGCATACTGCAGCTTCGTAATGTTCATATTCCTTCCTCCTTATAATTTGGTCAACGTCGCTCAGCACATCACGTGCCAGAGCAGACGCAGCATTTCCAAGTTCGATTATTGAAATGTCGCTGTTCAGTCGAGCAGAGTCCGTAAAATTATACGTATGTTCTATTCCGCAGCGCGTAAAGCAGATACACTTCGCGCTTTCGACAATCAGCGCAGCAGCGCGTGGATCTGCTGCAATCGCGTTATTAATGTTGATATCATTATATATCAAATCAAGGCTTTTGTCAAGTGATTTTTGCAGGAAATCTTCCAAAGAATCAGCTTTTTCGGAGGGGTTTTCCTCATTATACTTGCCCACAATACCGTCCGCGATATTTTCAGACATTATCCATTTTACATTTATGGCAGCTCCGTAGGTTTGAGTAATATCAAAGATATACTCAAGCCGGGTATCCTCGCGATTCTTAAATACAGCAATGGACTTTTCGCCGCGCCGAACATATCTTCCCACATTGTTCCACTGCTTCAATGTTCCGCATATGGTGGCATTGGGATTCTGTTCAGTAATCAGCATAGACTCGCACAAAGATACTTTCCAGAAATTAGACGCGCGCTTGAGCGTATCCTCCCATTTTTGAGGGTCGCGTAATTCGCGCAATTTGCGGTCGTAAATCTGTGAGATTTCCGTTATTCTCGCCATAATTCTCTCCTTAATCAGTCTTTGACATATGCGTTAAGCGCCTGTTCAATCGTTTGGACGGCTTCATTAACTGTCATATCATGAAAATATCTTTCGGCAATTTCCGCGGGAAGCGTAATCCTTGGCGCGGGTTTTGGTTTTAACGCTTTAATAATATTTTCTTCAGTCAGACGTTTGGCTTTTGTCAATTCCGCCGCGCCCTTTGCGGTGATTTTCAGCCCGTTATCGGTTATTGTCCGGAATATAAGCAGCTGTGAAGACTGCTTAATTCCGGCAAGTGTTTCCGCCTCTGTTATTTGCAGAGACCCGTCGTCAAGCATAGAAAGAAATTCGGGAATTAAATCATTCAGCCGAATATATATCTGAGCCTGTTCGCCTGAGATTCCGAAGTCGTTCGCGTAATCAGCTCCTGTAATTCCCATTACACGTATTTTTTCGGATATTTTCAGCCCGCTTAAATGATTGTGGGAGTTATTTTCGGAGCTTGTCGGTTCATCTTCTGTACCTGTATACGTTTCCGCAATATCCGGAATCGGTTCAAGATTGTTTTCGTTTCCATCAATTGGAATATAAATCTCGGAGTCCGGTTCCTCAATACGAAGGTGATTCTCGTTCGCGTTATCCGTTTGATTATCTGCTTGCCGCTGCTGCTGAGCGTATTGGGTAAGTTTTTTCATATCCATAATTTTACCTCCGCTATCCTTTGTATTCATTAAAATTAGCACAGCTGCGGAATATCCATCGACAATTGCACCATCTTTGCAAACGCCGTATTTCCCTCGGTGCTGTTTCCTTTCGGTAAATCATCACATAGGGCGTGTATCCCAAATCCCGCAACGTATATATCCGATATAAATCGTCGTCAATAGAGCTGTTAAAGTTTACCAGAACGTAGACGATACGTTTCCGTTCATCTTTGACTTTGGTCAGTTCGGAAAATCGCTTGAACGACTCCGTTAAATCCTCTTGCGCGTTATCCCACGCAAAATGCAATGCCGGAGTTTTAACGGAATTTAGAAGTTTTATATTGTCCGCGTTAGTCATCCGGATATCAATACCTTGTGTGAAATCCACCCTTGCATTGCTCTCGCTGAGCTGTGTAAGTATCTTTTCGTGCTCCTTACACGCGAGGAGATTCGGATCTAACAGCTTAATCATCTTCTGCCCACGCCAAAATTCCGATAGCTCCGCGACTTGTTGTGAACAGCGTCCTTCTTTTTTCCCGACAACGCAAAATTCACAGCTGCGCGGACAGCCTCTTGTTAAAAAACCGACCGCGAAATCATATTGCGGATACAAGCTGTAATCGGGATACATATGCTCAATTATATTCTGCAGGGAATAATTATTCTTTTCATCAAATAC
>CAYZQU010000163.1:0-4512 GCA_964480645.1 uncultured Ruminococcus sp.
TTGTGATGGGCGTTACCAAGCCCGCGTACACCGAGGAGCAGCTCCGCGCGCTTGATCCGCCGCCGTTCACCTACGAGGGCAAGCAATACACGGCATACAAGGCACAGCAGCAAATGCGCAAAATGGAGCGTGCCATGCGTAAGCAAAAAGACCGCTGCATTGTTGCGGACGCTGCGGGAGACACCGAAACATTTACCGCGGCGAGTATCAAGCTCCGCCGCCAGAAGGACATTTACGAGGATTTTTGCAAAGCCGCGGGGACATACACGGAATACGAGCGGACGTTTGTTGCGGGGTACAATCGACATCTCGCCGGGAAGACGGGCGCGGTCACTCGCAGACAAAATAAACAAAAAAATTCGCAAATCACCTTGACAGATTTAGAGAATGGTGGTATAATAAAAGAAAGTGATAAGGTGTTGGCAATTAAAAATGACAACATTTCAAAAATTCTGAATGCTATGCCCGAAGATGAGCGTGATAGTTTTGTCACTTTCTTAAACGAAAATTCTAACAATGATATTAAGCGGGCATTTGCAAATTATGCCGAAAAAATTGACAATGTTAGATTTACTGAGCGCGGTGGTAATGCTTATTATCAGCCCAGTTCAAACTCTTTGGTTTGTTCATTTCCAACAGATGACCAAATCAAAAAGGGAATGTCAAAGTATGAAACCGTGTGTCACGAATACGGGCATTTCATAGATAGCTGTGGCGATTTTTCGGACATTTCTTACTCCGAAATAGAGAAGCTCAATTCTTCTATGGGGGAAGGAAGGACTTTTTTCAGAGCACTTCCAAGCTCAAGCGATCAATTTCTCAAGGCGTTAAGAACAGACAGAGAGAATTTGGCAAAGATTGTTATGCAGAAAGATGTTAGGAATGATTTATTTTCAACCAATGCAAGTGCCGGAGTACAAGATGCGATTGATGGATTGTTTGGCTCAAAGGCAAAAATGCATTGGCAACATGGCGATGCATATTATAATCGCAAGTATGCAAACTTAAAGAGGCTGGGTCTTGAAAAGAATGTTCAAAAAGCATATAAGGAACTTGGTTTAGATGCAAGCAATCAAATAAAGGTAAAATCCCTTGTCAGAAACTATGAAACGGCATCTGAAATGTGGGCAAATATAACAAGTGCGGAAACTTGTGGCGGCATGGAACTGGAATACATAAAAAAGTATCTTCCAAATTCGTATGAAGCATTCCTAAAAATTATGAAGGGGCTGAAATAAAATGAGTGTACGTGAACACATTGAATATCAGAAAAGCACTAAAAGGGCTATCCAAAAATATGAGAACGTTTTTGGAAAGGACTCTTTTCCTATGTTTTACTTTGAGGCAGAGTTTAGGCATGACGAACTTGAAAAAAATATTGTCGAAACAATAAACAAATGCCTAAGCAACAAGAAAGACGTTTATGATATGGAAATAGTTCCATTAAGCGCATTTGAAACTTGCTATTGATTAGAAAAAGCGTTTTGCATTCGCGTGCAAGACGCTTTTTCCGCACTAAAGGAGGTGATAATATGTCAAAAGAAAACGGACTGCCGGAGCGTATCTCCGAAATACATTTCGGATTTTTAAGCGGTAAGCACTACATCGGCGAGGTGGACGCGAGCCACTGCACGAACATACAGATCACATTTAACAACGGTGAATGGAAAATTCACGCGGAGTTCCGCGACAGAGATGGTAATATCCATGTGGACGACAAGACCTACGACAATTGGCGCGCCCCTTATGGAATAAAAGAAAAATCCGCTGCCGATAAAGCAGCGGATAATGTTTTGGGAAAGGAGAATCAAACTTGAAACACAATAAATACTTTAAAACACAACTCGCGGCATGCGCGGCGATTGCGTTTGTAAACTGTTACAACTTTCCGCCGCGCTGTATTCTGTCGCCGCGAAACGATATTAAATCATTTGTAATCGCTTGTCAGCGACGAAGAAAAAATCACAAATAAACCGCGCTCCGTGCAGGGGCGCGTTTATTATACCCAAAATCAAATTAGGAGGTTTTAACTATGGACAAAATTTTAGAATTGCTGAAGAAGCTCGGCATCGAGCTTACGGCGGATCAGACGGCGCAGATTAAGGAGGTCGCGGGAAAGGAATTTGTTTCCGCTGCTGACGCTGCCAAGACCGCCGCTAAGGTCGAGGAGCTGACGAAGCAACTCGCCGAACGCGACAAGGATTTGGAAAAGCTCAAGAGCGAGAATAAGTCCGAGGAGCTTTCCAAACAGCTGGAGGAGCTTACGGGCAAGTACAAAACCGCGACGGAAAAGCTCGCGGCGCAGGAAACCGATTTCGCGGCGGAGAAGCTGCTCGGCGAATACAAGTTCGCGAGCGACCGCGTGAAAAATTCCGTGCTGGCGGAATTTAAGAGCAAGGGCTTTAAGTACGAGAACGGCGCGTTTGTCGGCGGAAAGGAATTCCTTGAGGAGCTTAAAAAGAACGAGCCGGACGTTTTCGCGAAAGAAACGCCCGTATTGTTTATGGGTAGCACTCAGAGCAGCGCGTCCGCGGACGCAAATAATCTCGAAGCGCAGATTTTCGGCGGCTTCGGACTGAACAAAGACTAATTCAGGAGGTAATAAAATATGGCACTTAATACAATTGAGGCGGCAAAAATTTTTATGACCGCG
Organism: uncultured Ruminococcus sp.; assembly: GCA_964480645.1. Taxonomy (GTDB): domain Bacteria; phylum Bacillota; class Clostridia; order Oscillospirales; family Ruminococcaceae; genus CAG-115. The sequence goes on from CAYZQU010000163.1 coordinate 2,654, forward strand.
CTTGACCAGCAGATGATCGAGGGCGCGACTTCCGGGTGGATGGAGGCAAACGCGGGACAGGTAAAGTACAGCGGCGGAAATGAAGTAAAAATCCCGACAATCTCCACAAGCGGGCTTGCGGATTATGACCGTGATAACGGATACAATCAGGGCGCGGTGTCGCTGTCGTATCAGACCCAGAAGCTCACCAAGGACAGAGGCAGACAGTTTTTACTTGACGCGATGGACGTTGACGAGAGCAATTTTATCGCAAACGCAACCGCCGTGATGAGCGAGTTTCAGCGCACTCAGATAATTCCCGAGGTGGACGCTTATCGTTACTCGAAAATCTACGCTCTCGCGAATGCCGCGGGTAATGTAAAAACCTATACTCCCGCCGCGAGTACGATTCTGACCACGCTGAACGCGGACATTTCCGCAGTAAACGACATCGCCGGAGCAGCAGACCTTGTAATCATTATGCCGTACACGGTCGCGGATATTCTCGACAACACCGAGAAAATCACGCGCTATATGAATGTCGGCAGTTTTACGCAGGGACGGATTGACGTAAAGGTTAAAACATACAACGGAATCCCGATTGTACGTGTTCCGAGCGTGCGAATGAAGACCGCGTATATATTCAACGACGGCAAAACCGACGGTCAGACCGACGGCGGATTTGCTCCCACTTCGGACGCGGCGCAAATTAACTGGATCATCTGTCCGAGAAATGTTCCGATTGCCGTTTCCAAGACCGACAACTTTAAGATTTTTGCGCCCGAAGTCAATCAGAAAGCGGACGCGTGGCTTATCCAGTACCGCAAATTTCACGATTTGTGGATTAAGAATAACGCTCTGAAGGCTGTCCGTGTATGCTCCGTTTCCGGAGAGTGATGAGATGATTTACGCGGATTATGAGTTTTACAGAAGTATCGGAGGTACTCTGAGCGAGGAGGAGTTTTCACGACTCGCTCCGAAAGCCTCCGCGTATATTGACAGGATAACATTCGGGCGAGCCTCGGAACACGCGGACGATGAGCGCGTAAAACGCTGCTGCTGTGAGCTTTGCGACACATTTTTCGCGACATCGAGCAGCGGGCAAATCAAGCAGTCGGAGAGCGTCGGCAGCTGGAGCGTTACCTACGCAAACTCCGAGAACACGTCGGAAATGTCGTTCGCTCGTGCGGCGTGCCGCGTCTGGCTTCCCGCCGAATGGCTTTACAGAGGAGTTGACTGTGAATGACATTCTCCGGAACAATTACCGTTTACAATTCGGTTGAGGTTGATTTCAAAAAAATGCTGTTTCCTCACCTGCTTAACGGAGTTCACGTTGAAAAAGTGCGCGGCGCGGAGAAATCGGCGGAGGGCGATAAAAACGCGGATAATCTGTTGATTATAATTCCGTTTAATCCGCATAAAAACGGCTTTTTAACGCCTCTCGAATTTGAAAAATCCGAGGATAAATCCGCGCATTGGACTTTGGCGGCGGAAGATATAATTGCCATAGGAGATACGGGCGCGGCGGATAATTTCGCGGAGCTAACCGCAAAAGCGGAAACGTTCCGGATTATTTCCGTTAAAACATACGATTTCAGCGGATTGCAGCATTGGGAGGTGACCGCAAAGTGATTAATTTAAGCGCGAATTTTCAGTGGAACAACCGGAACAGACTGCCGCAGAATATCAAAAAGGCGCAAAAATATCTTGACAGTCAGGTGCTGAAGGACACAGATAAATACGTCCCAATGCGCACTGGAATACTCGTTAAATCCGGTATTTTGGGCACACAGATAGGCAGCGGCGAGGTTGATTACATCGCACCGTATGCTAAAAAAATGTACTATGGTGTAACAATCCGATTTAACAAATCCCGTCAC
>CAYZQU010000164.1:0-4498 GCA_964480645.1 uncultured Ruminococcus sp.
AAATATTTGGGAACATAAATGGCGACGAGGGGGTTCTTCCAATAGTAAATACCTTTGTAACGCCCAAATCCTCAAGCCGACAGCCCAACTCTCTCGCGGTAACGCTGAACATCAGGTCAAAATAATCGCGCCGCGCCGCAGCGTCCTCAACAGATTTCACATCAGGTGTAAATATGAACTCCAATTTGGTTTTAGCGTAATCCTGAATTCGCACAATATTGACCCATTCGTTGATTGCTTTATGGTAGCGAAGTTGGCACAGACGCGCAAAGATGGTCTTCTCGAACGGGGATTTGCAGCGTATAAAGCGATTCCACAGCGTATTCAAGCCGATGTTGTCGCGCCGACAGATGTAATCAATCCAGCAATCCTCGATAATCTTGTCATAAGTGGTACGGATATGCTGTTCGATGTAGCAATGTGATATTCTGATGTCGTTTTTCAGCTCCATCATACGGTCATAATTCGGCGTGCCCGATTTGAGAGCCTCGTTGCAGACTTCTATCGCGCCTTTGGCAAAATATGACATATCAAAGTCGCAAAAATTCAGCAATGTTGTAGGAAAGCGCAGCGATACTATTTCCGAGGAGGTGCGCCCGACAAGCTTCAGCGTATCCATAACCATTCTCCTTTATGTTTTGATTATTCCGCGGAAGTTGTCGATTCGGCGGTAGTTGACTCTATGGTGCTTGTGAGCGTGGATTTTGAAGAACTTGTGCTTTCCGTTTTCTCAATTTTCTTGATAAGGTACGGATTCTCACGGACACTGCCCTCAACCACGGGCACGTCCTGAGTCTCGCCGTCCACGCGGCGGGTTGTCCATCCGTCAATATCGGCGGGAACATCGGTATAAGTAGCGGTGTTCAGCGGATGGCTGCCATACACGCGCTTGCATATACCCATCGGTATCTTAATATCATCTTCGGTTTTTTCAATGTAATAATGCTGAAGATTTCGACCGCCGCTCGTTTCAAGATAACGCACAATGCGATACTCTCCCGAGGGCGAAATCTTCTCGTAATTTCTGTCGCGGGTGTTCATATTGTAATCCAGACCATTGAATGTAATTGTTCCCATAAACATCTGAAGCGCGATATAACCCACTATTCCGATTACATACATCAACAGATACATTGTACCGACAACGGTTTTCAGCGTTTCATTTGAGGCGTTTGCAAAGAACAAAACCACCGTTACCACGATTGGAGGAATAACGATATACCAGTTTCCAAAGCCAAAAATCACGAGCGCGAATACCGCTAACGGCAGGACATAGGCATTAATCTGCGTAATTACTTGTTTGCGGGAGAGTATCATCAGTCCCATTGCAGCAACATTTACGAACAAGTACAACACAAAAAGCGGTCTGGGATTGTCGAACTCAATATAGTATCCGAAGCTCAGATATGCGACCCAAATCATTATTCCCGTGTAAATCCAGCAGATTACCGCTACGGCGCGTCTGAACCACACATTTTTGAAAAATTTTAACAAGCTGTCTAATTTATCCATTTAGAGTCCCCTTTTTCAGAAGTCAGAGTGTGAGAGATAAGAAAATGAGAAGCCAAAAACTCCCGCACTGTTTTATATGCTTGCGTTTTCGTCATAGGCGGAGAAACCGCTAAATTTTTAATGACATATCGGAAAACACTCCTACATATTATATTGTATACTAAATATGTGAAAAATGCAAGTGGTTTTGAGGAAAAAATTACAAAAAAGCCGACAGGATACACCAATCGGCTTTGATTTGTTCGTTTCCAAAGAATTTATGAACTTATCAGTCCATTCCCCTACCCTGATTGAACTTACGCAACAAAGCGTCTATGTCGTTTGGCTCGGAGAAACCAACATTTCCTGAAAGTCCCTCGGATGTGGGCGTTACTGTCACGGACGCAACCTGACTCGGCTCACTTTGCGTAGAGGAAATTCCTGCGACCTGTACGGGTTCATCTTCCTCGGCAAAGTCCGTAGCAATGAGTATTATTGAAATCTCATCATCGGACAGAGTATCGTCAAACTCGAAGCCCGCCTTGAACTGCGCGTTCGGATTGATACGCTTTGCAATGAGATTCGTAATCGACTCGCAGGAATCAAATCCAAACGAATCGCTGTTTGGAATACTGATGTTCAACAAGCAGCGGCGTGCGCCGTCTATCGACGTCTCAAGCAGCGGGCTGTTCAAAACCTCGTCCAGAGCGTCGTTTATCATGTCATCACCCTTGCCGTGACCGATTGCCATGTGCGCGATTCCGCTGGTGCGGAGTGCCATACAGATGTCCGCGAAATCAACATTTATGTAGCCGTTGCCTTGAACCAGACGAATCACTCCCGAAACAGCCTTACAGAGAATATTATCTACCTCGGCGAACGCGTTCTTCATTGTGATTTTCGCGCCCTTAAGCTCCTTTAGGCGGTCGTTTGGTATTACTATCAGCGCGTCAACATACTTTTTCATTTCGGAAACGCCGCTTATCGCGGTTTCCATCTTAAACGCGCCCTCCCAATTAAACGGCTTTGTGACTACGCCAACGGTGAGGATTCCCATTTCACGCGCTATGGACGCAACCACGGGAGCCGCGCCCGTACCTGTTCCGCCGCCCATTCCTGCGGCGATAAACAGCATTGAAACACCCTCAAGCTTTTCCGCGATTTCATCGTGGTTCTCCTCGGCAGACGCTTTACCGCGAGTGGGGTCGTTACCAGCGCCCTGTCCGTGCGTGGTCTTTCGTCCAATCTGGATACGCGCCATTTTAGAGCCGTCTTTCTTACGGAGCGCCATTACGTCTGTATTGGCGATTACATATTCCACATCGACGATTCCACTGTTCACCATATGCTCCACGGCGTTTCCGCCCGCGCCGCCTACGCCGAACACCATCAACTTTGTGGACATCTGGAAATCATCTGATATATCGAAGCCATCGTCGTTCTTGTCAATTTCAAAAGCCATCTTTTTTTACAACTCCTCCGGTCAATATTTTATCTGAATAAGAACCCTACTCTCAGACTGCATTAACCGACAGTTTTTATTTGCTGAAAACAAACAAAACAACTCAAGAACGGTTTTTATACAAACTATGAGTATAGCACTACTTTTAATTATACCACATTATTTTTGAAAATGCAACTGTTTTTTGAAAATATTTTCGACTTATTTCCGCAGATTTATTCGGACTCCCCGGGAATTTCAGATTCGGGGGATTCCGACTCAGGCTCGGAAGATTCGGGCGGCTCGCTTTCCGATGATGATGTTGTTGACTGAACGGGCGTTTCGGGCTGATTATACCGCAAAGCAACCTTATCCGGATTGCTTAACAGAAGTGTAACATTGTCGTTTTCATTGATGTCGCTGTCAATTATGGATTTCGCGATAATCAGCTTGGATTCCGCTTCCGACGAAGAGCCAAGCTCAAGTGTGATTCTGCTGTCAATTACCATTTTTATTGAAAACTTATCCGTGATGTCGATGGTGGTAATGTTCTTTAAACCCGCCTTTTCTGCGGCGTTCAGCAGAGTTGCCGGAATTCCTGTTTTGCCGTCAGTTTTGGATTTAAGCCACACGCCTGTCTTCAAATCCTCGGCATCAAATCCGTGAACCACGGGAAAATCCTCGGGAGCACAATACTCCACGACCTTTCCGCCGCGCGAAATCGCCGCCGTGACGCCGCTCTGCTCCACGCAATACCACTTTTCAGACTCGGTGACGGTGATTTCCACACGCGTGGGAAACGACTTTTTCACTTCGGCACTGTCGATATACACCAGCGCGTCGGCTATCTTTTTCTCAGCTTCATTGGTATTAATTCTAAGTAGATTATCGCCCTCGGCAATTCCGCACACGGAAATAATTTCCTCGGGCTTGTAGCGGGCGTTCCCAGCTACGTCGATCCGCGAACACTTAAACAGTACGGTATTCGACAAAATTATCAACACGACAATGACCACCACCGCCGCCAACAGGTAGTATAAAATGTAATTCCCGCCACGGAAACGCCTTGTCCGCGTTCGCGGATTGCGGCGGCGCATTGCCGCCACCATCGCTTTATCCGCTTGGGAATTTCGCGAGCGCTGCTGTGGCTTTTGCATAGGTCTTTGTCGGGTATTTTGTGCCCTTTGCGGTGGTCTTTGCTGAGGATTCCGTGGATTCTGTGGAGATTTTTGCTGAGGATTCCGCTGATTCTGCGGTGATTTTTGCCGAGGATTCCGCTGATTCTGCGGTGATTTTTGCTGAGGATTCCGCTGATTCTGCGGCGGTCTGTGCTGTGGATTGGCAGGCTTTTTTTGTGATTTAGTGGGTTTTTTATTCATTGTTTTCCACGCTCCTTATTTTTAATAGCAAATCCAAAAACGCGCAAGCCTCGCTTCGCTTGTTTGCGCTTGCTCGCGGTGAAGGCTCCTCTTCGCTGCGGCATTTTGGATTTGCCTGATACTAATCCCCTTTAAAACTCTTGAAAAGATTTGCGGGAATATCCTGCCTTGCGCAAGGAAAAGCGAC
>CAYZQU010000165.1:0-4477 GCA_964480645.1 uncultured Ruminococcus sp.
AAGAGAGCGACTTATTCACACTTTTAACTGAGTTTTCAACAATTTAAAATAATTTTTCCAACTGTAATATATTTTTTTAGGTTTTTACCACCACAATGTTGAAAACTTTGGAAAAAAATCTTAATACAAGAAAATTATGTTAAAAAGTCAAAATTTTTGTTGAAAATTCACAGATTACACAAATAAAATCTGTTGCTATTTCTGCTTGCATTTCATTATTATATATGTTATAATTAAAGTATAATATTTTGCATTAGACTGGTGGAGTAAAAAATGAACTCATTGACATCTCTTTCGGATATTTATAGATGCGTTGTGGAAAATTGTGTAAGCGCTTATGACATTTCAAGCAACGCAAGAGAATTGTGGCTTGATCCGTTAATTCCCGTAAAAATGGAGGATAACTCCTTTATTTTCGCGACGGATATGGAATTTAAAAGGGATACCCTTAATTCGCTTTATCGTCCCTACATTGAAGAACAGCTTAAAGTTATTCTTGGTGTACCGGTGAAAGTGAAAATAATTGTAGACGAAAAGCTTACTTCGCCAAAAACATCCATTACAGATATGATTAACGCCGAACCCGTCAATGAAACAGTCGATATTATTGACAAAAAGGTTACATATACGTTCGACAACTTCATTGTTGGACCGTCGAACAATCTCGCGTTCGCGGCTGCAAAAGCGGTATCCAAAAAACAGCACGACAAGTATAATCCGCTTTTTATCTACGGAGATTCAGGGCTGGGAAAGACGCACCTGCTTTCTGCAATTCAATTTGAAATGCAGAAAAACTTCCCCGGTATAAATATTATCTATATCCCGGCGGAAACTTTTACAAACGAGTTTCTGCACTCCATTTCGTCAAATAGTGTGGAAATATTCGATGACCGATACAGAAGCGCCGACGCGCTGCTTATTGACGATATTCAGTTTATTGCCGGTAAGGAGCAGACCGAGGAAAAGTTCTTCCATATCTTTAACGAGCTTTACAAGCAGAATAAAGTGATCGTTCTAACATCGGATCGACCCGCAAAAGAGATCAAATCCATCTCCGACCGACTGAAAACGCGTTTTTCCAGCGGGCTTATTGCCGATGTAAAGCCGCCGGAGTATGAAACCAGAATCGCAATTATTCAACGCAAAGCAGAGTTGCTGAATTTCAATATCTCCGAGGAGGTAATTGATTATATTGCCACCAAGCTGAAGTCCAATATACGTCAGATTGAGGGAGTTGTCACCAAGCTGAACGCGCTGTATATGGTGTCCCAAATGAAGCCGACAATCGCGGTTGCACAGAATGTAATCAAGGACATTGTAACAGAACATCAGCCGATTCCGATAACCGTAGAGAAAATAATCAGCGAGGTCGGGAAAATCTACAATGTTGATCCCGATGAAATGCGTTCTCAGCGTAGAACCGCAAATATATCCCAGGCGAGAAAAGTCGCTATATACGTAATTCAGGACGTTACGGGGCTTCCGTATGAGGCAATAGGGCAGAAATTTAACGGGAGAGACCATTCAACGGTGGTGTATGCGATAAAATCCGTAAAGGCGGAAATGGATCGCGACAGCAGTTTCAAATCCGTGGTGGAGGATATTATCAAGAATATCAAAACCAATCAGTAGTAGTGTTGAAAATTTTTCGGAATTTGTGTAGATTTTCACAGATGATTCAACCGCTTTCAACCGCGTGTTGAAATCTGTAAAATTTTCAACATAATTCACTTTTACTCAACACCCGAATGTTGAATATAAATCGCAATCAAAACAGCTTGGACAAACATTTCGTAAAACATTCCACAAATTAAACCGACATTATTATGATTATTATAAATAAATAATAATTATAATATATAAAATAAAAAGATTTGAAATTTTTTGCGATGCGAATTGTATAAAAACAAATCCTATTTATAATCGTACAGTAAAAAGGCAATAATTCCAATCACATTGTATTGGAAACCGGGATTCCAAAGGGGCAATGCCCCCGGTTTGGACAATACTTACCGCGCCTACGGCGCGGAGCATTGTAGCCAAACGGCGCATTTTTTGCGCTGCGCGCAAAAACGTGCGCTTTTGGGAGTTTTGGGACGGAGTCCCAAAATATTCCATACTTATTATATATTAAGGAGACAATTATGAAATTCAGTTGTGACAAGAGCATAATATTGGATGCGGTAACAACGACGTCAAAGGCGGCTGCTTCCAAATCAACGATAGCGGCGCTTGAGGGCGTGCTTATGGAGCTTAACGAGGGATTGTTGTCCATTACGGGATACAATCTTGAAATCGGAATCCGCACCGAGATCCCTGTTCAGGGTGAAGCGAACGGCAGCACTGTTATAAACGCGCGGATGTTATGCGATATAGTCCGTAAAATGCCGACAAGTACCATCAATTTTGATATTGAGGACGGCAAGATGGCGACAATCTCCGCAGGAAGAACTGAGATGTCGGTTATGTGTATGCGCGCGGACGAATATCCACCTGTACCACAGGCAAGCGGGGAACAGGGCTTCACCATTGCTCAGAAGACGCTGAAAAATATGATAATCCAGACAAAATATGCGTGCGCAGTTGCAAATGATACCAAGCCCGCGCTTACAGGATGTATGTTTGAAGTCTGTGACAATGTTCTGAATGTTGTGGCAGTGGACGGAATTCGTATTGCACTTCGTCGTGAGCCGATGAATTATGAGAACATTCAATTTATTGTTCCAGCTAAGACACTGGAGGAGTTGATTCATCTACTTTCAGATGAAGATGATAAAAATATTACAATTTGTATAGATAAGAATCAGATTACTTTTAAGATTGACAACTATACGATGATTTCTCGCTTGATTAACGGCGAGTTTCTGGATTATAAAAAGCACCTTGAGTACAACGAAACAGTTTTTGCTGAGATTAACTGCCGCGAGATTATTGATGTTCTTGACCGTTCAATGCTGTTTATTAACGAGAAAAACAAGACCTCCCTGCGGTGCGAGTTCAGTGGTGATTCGTTAAATATAAGCTGCCAGACAGCGCTTGGTAAAATCAATGACAATATCAACATCAAATACAACGGTGAACCAATCGCAATTGGGTTTAACGCAAGATTCCTGTTGGACGCGTTCAAAGCCGCCGAGGGTGATACTGTTAAGATGATCCTTACTTCATCAGCGGTCGCACCGATTTTCATTGTTCCGATGGAGGGCAATGATTTTACATTCTTGCTGCTTCCTATGAGGCTTAAATAATTACAGCGGTGCTTGTTATAATACAGGACTGCAAATACGCTTTTGATACAAACGAAACTCGTTTGTATAATTCGGAATTTGTCAATTTTAGATAAGAGGTGTAAAAATATGGATGAAATTAAAGAAATTGTAATTACAACTCCCGCGATTAAGCTCGACCAATTGGTTAAGTTTGCGGGACTGGCAGAAACAGGCGCGCGCGCGAAGATTTTAGTTGACCTTGGAGAATTTAATGTCAACGGTGAGTGCTGTGTAAAGCGCGGCAAGAAAATCAAGCCGGGGGACATTATCGAGTACAAGAATAAAAAGTACAAGGTAGTTTATGACGAAAGCGCTGCCGAATCAGAAAAATAATAATGTATATTACCAAAATATATATCAATAACTTTCGGAATATCCATGAAACAGAGCTTTCCTTTGATAAGGATTTGAATATTCTCGTCGGTCGCAACGCTCAAGGCAAGACCAATCTCTGTGAGGCGATTTCGGTTTGCCTGGGTGGGAGCTTCCGGCGTGTTCGTTTTTCTCAGTATATTCCGGCGGATAATCCCAAAGCGGAGGTTCAGATTAAGTTGTATTTCCGTGACGATTTTACGGAGCGTGAAAATCTGATAGATTATACGATTCGTAAAAACAATGTCATTATAAATTACAACGGAATCAAAATGAAAGACGCCGCTGAATTATACGGAGTGTTGAAATATGTGGTTTTTATACCGGAACATTTGAATTTAATCAAGGGTTCGCCAGAGCTTCGGCGGGATTACCTCGATGATGTGGCTCTTATGCAGACACAAACACACCTGAAGAAGTTGTCGCGATATAACAAAGGATTAAAGCAACGAAATATTCTGCTTTCAAATTACGATGGCAATGAAAAAGCGCTTGCGGCACAGCTTGAACCGTGGAACGATGTTCTCACCACAGAGGGTATTAATGTTACTTACGGACGGCTGAAGTACTTTTCGTTTCTGAAAAAGTGCGCGGCGGATATTTATACATTAACTGGAATACACCGTGATGATGTGAATTTTTTCATTAATGAAATGCCGGTAAGGGATTTTGCTTCACAGGGACAACTCAGAAGTGCGGCTCTTGCGCTTAAACTCTCTGAGGCGGAAATTATCCGTAGGCGAAACAAGACTAATCCCGTGGTGATTCTGGACGATATTTTAAGCGAGCTTGATTCTATTCGGAGAGATTATGTAATTCATCATATTGAAAAATCA
>CAYZQU010000166.1:0-4475 GCA_964480645.1 uncultured Ruminococcus sp.
GAAAAACAAAATTTGTTCATCGCCCTTGTCTCCTGTCAATATGTGGTAATTCTCACGATATATAAGCACTGTTTATATTGTACAATATAATTCAAATAATTGCAAGGGGTTTTTGAAATTTTCAGAATATTTTATACGAATGAACGCGTACTCCGAAAATAAATCCCCCGCAGCGGGGCGGGGGATTATCATGTGCTGAAAATTTAGAAATAAAGTTCCTCAAATTATTTGAAGTGAAAAGAGATTAATGAAACGGTTTCGTTCGATTTGTCAATCCAAATAACAAAGAAGTAATTTTCGTCATCATATCCGGCTTCGGAAAAATCCCACAAAAAAAACATTTGTTGTATCAAATTCTACGGTTGGCTTTCCGAGCAAGTGTTCAGCTTCCGCACGCGTTGACCCGATATGAATTCCGTTGAACGATATACATTCGTTGTCATCAGATATCTCCTCCCAAATGCCAATACCATCTAGATCTTTATTGTTATCAACTCCTCCGGACGGGTTATTAGGGCGCACATAACCAATACATTTCTCATTATAATAAAGGAATGAAGAGCCATGTAAGACCCGTGCGTAGAGTGTAACATAAATAGCAAAATCCCGCATTGTTATTACAATGCGGGATTGATGTATGTTATGGCAATACCGCACAAAGACCGTGCTTCGCACTTTGCCGCCCGCTTGCTTGCAAATCTTAGAATGAACGTGAAGCATTCATTCGGTCATTTTTGCCCAAAACTCCTCAATATACGGCTGGTTTGATATGAATTTCTATGTCGTTCGGAATTACTTTTTCAGGCACAAAAGCAATTATTTCATTCTCGGGCGGTCAAACTGCTCGAAATTTTGCGTTTCACGTTGAAAAAGCCGCCTTTCACGCAAAATATATTGAATTATGCTTTTATTTATGTTAAATTAAAATAATGTTAGGCTAAATTCTTATGAACACAAGCTATAAACGGCGGAAAGGGAAAAAAATGAAGAAAAACAAATCTTTACAGCGGAAAATTCTTTTTTACATAAGCAGTATGGTTGTTATAATGCTATTCATTATTACTGCGATAACCTGTGTGATAGTTGGTAAAGAATATCAGGTACAAGCCAAATCAAAGGCTTTGAGCGCGGTTCAGAGCGGCACTGCCACTCTTGACGGATGGCTTACGAACAAGCAGTCTCTTGTGGGTTTTATGGGACGTGACGTGCTTACGGGCGGTTACGCAGCGAACCGTGAAGCGTGCCGCTCATTTCTGGCGGACTGCACCACCCGCGATGATGATATTTATGAAACCTATGTCGGCTTCGCGGAAGATAAGGCAATAATCTTTGGTAGCGGATACGAACCGCCCGCCGATTACGACCCCACATCAAGAAGCTGGTACAAGGCGGCTGTTAATTCGTCAGAGCCTATTATAACGGAACCATACACCGACGTTCAGACGAACCGTCAGGTAATCACCTGTGCCGTTCGCATACAGGAAAACGGAAAAACAATAGGAGTTCTTGGTGCGGATATTTTTATTGACTACTTAGGTGAGGTTGTAGACTCCGTAAAAGCCGATGAAAACGGATATGCGGCTCTTCTTACCGCAAATGGCGATATTGTTTGCCACAAAAACAACAATTTCCTTCCGGTAGTTGATGCTAACGGAAACGATGTTATGGTAAATTTTGCCGAAGCAGTGCCGGATTTTGTTCAGCCCGCCGAAAACGATTTCGTTAGTTTTAACGACTTTGACGGACAAAAGGTAAAGTATTGTGAGCAGACTGTTCCCTCAACAGGGTGGAAGCTCGGCTATCTACTTAACAGCAAGGAATTTAACGGACCGACTGTAAATTTGATTGTTACGATGGTGATTATGGCGGCGGTCTTTAACGGGATTATCTCCGTTTGCATAGCGCTTCTTCTGAAGAAAATATTTGCGCCTATGAAGGATATTGCCGATAATTCAAGCCGTATCGCGAACGGTGAATTGTCTGTGCGTTTTGATTATTCATACGATGATGAGATTGGCAGCGTCTGCCGCACGATAGAAAACAATAACAATACAATGAAAATGTACATAGACGATATAGATAAACGTCTTGAAGCCATTTCCCGAGGGAATTTTTCTGTCGTTTCCGATGTTGATTACATTGGCGATTACGCTTCGATAAAGGTGTCTTTGGACAAAATATCCGAATCTTTGAACACCGTTTTCAGCGGAATCGAGGGCGCTTCGGAGGCGGTTTTCAGCGGTGCGGAGGGAGTATCTGCGGAGTCGGGTCAGCTCTCGGAAGCCGTATTGAAACAAAACGACCTCATAGACGAAATAGCTACGGGAATGAATTCCCTTTCGGATAAGATAGACAACAATGTTGCCCGCACCGATAGTGCGAAACAGACCGCTCACAAGGCGGCGGACGCAGTAAAAGAGGGAAGTGGCAGAATGAAACAGCTTCTCGACGCTATGGGCGAAATTTCCGATGCTTCCGAAAAAATACAGAATATTATAGGATCTATCGAGGAAATAGCGTTCCAGACGAATATTCTTGCCTTGAATGCGTCAATTGAGGCGGCAAGAGCGGGAGCAGCGGGCAAGGGCTTTGCGGTAGTGGCGGACGAGGTGAGAAATCTTGCGGGAAAGAGCGCGGAAGCATCGGACGAGACCGCGAAACTCATTGAGCAGTCCGTATCGGCTGTAAAACGCGGTATGAATATCGCTGAGGGCACATCCGTATCGTTGGAGGAGATTGTAAACTGTACGCGTGAGATTGACAATATCATAGTGGAAATAAACGGGGAATCCCACGAGCAAAGAGCATGTGTGGACGGCATAAACGAAAAGATAGACAGCGTTTCCGAGCTTGTAAATTCTTCCTCAGCAAATGCCGAGGAATGTGCGGAAGCATCGGGAGAACTGAACAGTCAGGCTTCGGTTCTGAAACGTATGCTTGACGATTTCAGGGCGTAATCGGTTCTTACGCGTTTAAAAATGCACTCCGCGCAAAACGCATCGATTTTTCATTCACTTATATTAAAATTAATTTGGTACAGGTCCTGAAAGTAATGAAAAGTAAATACCACATAACAACTGTAACGATGACGGAATAATAAGTTCTGTCATCGTTGTTTGTTTCAAAAACTGTGCTGAATAAAAAAGAGAATATAACAGCCAAATATCAGCCTTGACTTTTTCTCCAAAATATGATACAATTTATATATATGTCACCTCTAAAAACCGGTTTGAAAGTCAAAACGATTTTTAGAGATGCCCTCTATTAAATTATGAAAGGAAAGATAAATGAAGACAATTACCGATATTGACTTTATAATACTGAACTTTTTACATGAAAAGCTTTCCTGCAGATTTCTGGACATACTTATGCCGATAATAACGTTCCTAGGAAACGTTGGTATGATTTGGATTGTTTCCGCTTTGGCTTTTCTATTTATTAAAAGATACAGAAAAAGTGCCGTTATGATTTTGTGTGGTATTGCGTTTGTAGCGATTATCGGAAACCTGCTACTTAAAAATCTCGTTGCAAGGGCTCGTCCCTTCTCTTTAAATACGGCAGTTAATCTGTTGATTTCCGCACCAATAGGTTATTCATTTCCATCGGGACATTCTATGTCATCATTTACAGCGGCAGTAATTTTATATCATACAGATAAAAGGCTCGGTATCCCTGCCTTGATTCTGGCATTCCTTATCGCGTTTTCTCGGTTGTATCTTTATGTTCATTTTCCATCCGATGTTATTGTGGGAGCTGTTATTGGTGTTTTAATAGGGAATATGGTTTGGATGGTCGGAAACAAAATTACATACTCCAAAACAAAATAAACAACGAGAATATGCCCCTATTTACGAGTATCTGAAAAGTACATAAAAAACATTAGCCGCTAATATCGCGGCTAATGTTTTTTTGCGTATTTTTATAAATGAAGTTTCGTGAGCATTTCAACTGTTGCGGGGTCGTAATGTGAGAAGAACAGGCTCTCACTCTCATCGAGTTTTTGTATTGCGGACATATCCTCGGCGCTCAGTGAGAAATCGAACACATTGAAATTCTGTTCCATACGTTCTTTATGAGTGGATTTGGGAATAACCACCACATTGCTCTGGATAAGGAAACGCAAAGCAGCCTGAGCGGAAGTTTTTCCGTATTTTTTACCAATTTCGACAAGAGCGGGATTGGTGAAGAAATCCTTACGCCCCTCCGCGAACGGTCCCCACGATTCATGCTGAACCCCGTACTTTTCCATATACTCGTGAGCCTTTTTCTGCTGTTGGAAAACGTGAGTCTCCACCTGATTTACCGCTGGCTTTACCTCTACAAATTGACACAAATCCACAAGTCTGTCGGGATAGAAATTCGATACGCCGATGGCTCTCAGCCAGCCCTCCTTGTACGCTTCCTCCATTGCGCGGTAAGTCCCGTAATAATCGTTGAACGGCTGATGGATAAGCACAAGGTCGATGTATTCCGAC
>CAYZQU010000167.1:0-363 GCA_964480645.1 uncultured Ruminococcus sp.
TCGGTATATATTCCGGTTTTTGCCTTACCAATTACGTTCTGAGAAATATCTGTCGCCAGAATACGCGTATCCCATTTTCCTTTATCTGCGCCAAAATATTGGTCGATAAGCATGGCGGTGGTATAGCACTCCTCACCCGATGAACAAGCCGCGCTCCAGATTCGCATTATATGATCCTTTTTGCAGGTCTCTGTCAGATATGGGAGAATTGTGTCCTTCAAAAATGTATAATGCTCAGGCTCACGCATAAAGAATGTGTGATTGGTTGTGAGCTTATTTAATATAGTAGTGACTTCCGCACCCGATTTATCGGCCATTACGTCGTCAAGATAATCGTTGTAATTTTTAAATACACGGTCATGG
>CAYZQU010000167.1:373-4474 GCA_964480645.1 uncultured Ruminococcus sp.
TTCAGCATATTTCCGAGTCTGCCCTGAACCAAAACCCGTTTTGCGGACAGATTTATCCCGAAATTATCATACATATATTTTACAAGACGCTGAAACTCGGCATCGGTAATTTCCAGACTCAAGATTTACGCCTCCTGTTCGTCCAGCAGCTTTGCCACGTCAAGGATAAGTTTGGTGTTGCCGTTTTCACCTCTTATCATATATTGTATGAAGTCATTGACGTTTACGTTCTTGTTTTCGGGAGCCGCCGAAATATCGCCAGTATGAATATCCTCAACGTCCGCAACGCTGTCCACTATGATACCGATAGAGGTATCGTTAAAGTCCAGCGTGATAATGCAGGTGCGCGGAGTATACGGAATCTCGGGCTTGCCGAAGCGCGTGCGGATATCAACGATAGGCACGACTTTGGAACGCACGTTGATTATACCTTTAATATAATCGGGAACATGCGGAACTTTTGTGATATGTGACATTCCGATAATTTCGAGAATATATTGAATCTCGATTCCGTAAATCTGATCGCCGATATTGAATGTCATAACCTTTCCAAGAATGCTGTTATCCGCCGCCAATTTTCTGTCGCCAGACTGTTGTTTTGCGACAGCTTCTTTTATTACATCATTAGTCATCTGTAACTCTCTCCTTATTTAAACTATAATTTCAGAATATCCGAGTTATTCAGTATCATTCGATGCTGAATAACCCAATTTCTGAAATTAATGCACGTCAAGCACTGTTTAATGCTGACAAATCCGCTTTCTGAAATCAACCGATAAGCGTATTGGTATCAATGATAAGCGAAATGCTTCCATCGCCCATAATCGTACAGCCTGAAAGTCCCTCTCCCTTAATGTTGTAGCGGGACAGATATTTCGGGAACGGCTTTACAACTACCTGTTGTTCGCCGATAAGCTTATCCGCGAAGATACACATACTTTTATTGTCGGTTTCGACCAACAGCAGAATTCCGTCTTCAAGCTTGGTGACTTCGGTTTCGATATCAAACTTCTCGTGCAGACGCAGAATCGGGTAGCAGATGCCGCGAATCATAATCATCTCGTTTCCACCGGTATCGCGGAGAATCTGAGAACTTTCTACCTTGAAGCTTTCCTTGATGGTGGAAATCGGTACAGTGAACACCAGATCGCCGACTGTAATTTCCATACCGTCAATAATTGCCAGCGTCAGCGGAATCTTGATGATGAAATTTGTTCCCACGCCTTTCTTGGAGTCAACTATGATAGTACCATTGCACTTTTCGATGTTCGCCTTTACAACGTCCATACCAACGCCGCGTCCCGAAAACTCGGTAACTGTTTCATTTGTTGAGAATCCGGGCAGAAGGATCAGGTTCTGAATTTCCTTGACGTTATATTCGCTTTCGGGCTTGGTGAGAAGATTCATCTTCTTTGCCTTTGCCATAATCTTATCGGGGTCAATGCCCGCGCCATCATCCGAAACGGTAATAATAACCTCTCCCGAAGAATTCTGCGCGGTCAGCTTGATAGTTCCCTTTTCGGGCTTGCCTGCATAAATTCTGTCCTGGACATCGTCTTCAATGCCGTGGTCCATACAGTTACGAACAAGGTGCATAAGCGGATCCTGAAGACTATCCACGATGGATTTATCCACCTCGGTATCCTCACCCTCAAGAACGAAGTCAACCTCTTTGTTGAGCTTCTTGCGCATATCGCGGACAATACGGTTCATTTTCTGGAACACGCCCGCAAGCGGCACCATACGAATGGACATAACGGTATCCTGAAGCTCTCCCGTGAGTTTTTTCAGGTCGCGAGCCGCCTTATTGAAGCTCTCCAGTTCCAGACCCTCAAGGTCGGGATTGGAGATAACCATTGATTCGGTAGTGATAATTTCGCCGACAATATCGTGCAGCGCGTCCAGCTTTGCCAGATTTACGCTGATAAGGCTCTGTTTTTGCGCGCCGCTTTGCGCGTTTGCATTTGCGACAGCCGCCTGAGCCTTTTCAATAGAAGCGTCCGTAGGAGCGGCGGGCTTGGATTCGGGCTTGGGCGCGGGTTTTTCCACCTTAAGTTCGGTTTTCGCCGGTTCGGGAGGAATTTCCGCTGCGGGTGCGGCTTTTTCCTTGGGAGCGGCGCTTACCGGCTCGTTAAGTACTTCGTATGACTGCACATTAAGCGCGTTTTCCACAAGATTAAGTACATAATCGTCCTTGCCGTCATGTGCTGTGAATGTAATAAGAAAGCCGTTTTCTACAATTTCCTTGGAGCTTTCGCCGTTGGTTTCAACATCAGCGGGGTAATATTCTAGGAACGTACATTCCTCGCGGATAGTGTTTATCAACAGGAACGCGCGCAGATTCTCCATCTGACAACCGTCCTCAAAGAACACGCGCACTGATGTTTTTCCTCCGCTTACGGGAAGCGGCTCGGAATTGTTTTCCTTAGTTGCCGCGGGAGTTTCCGCCTCAGCCGCGGGAGTCTCTCCGGAAGCCTCGGAGGTAAGCTTATCGCGCGCCTTTATCAACTTGTCAATAAGGCTGTCAAAATTTATTTGCTCGTATTCGCCGCCTATATTATTCTGAATCGCCTCAATTTGTGCCTTATAGGAGTCGGAAACCTGGAATACGAGGTCATACACAAAGCTTACATCCGTGATAACATCGGGGTTTTCACGAATTACGAAGAACATATCCTCCGCCTTATGCGCCAATACCGAGAGATTATCAAAGCCCATCATCGCGGAAGAACCCTTAATGGTGTGCATTATGCGGAAAATCTCCTTGATATCATCGCTTTCAAAGGCGTTTGCTTGCTCTGTACGCAAAAGTATTTCATCCAACTGCTCAAGCAGAGAGTTGGTTTCGTAGAAATACATATCAAGCATAGCTTCCATGCCGGATTCAATTTTTGCCATAATTTCATTTCCTTTCCGAATACGCGCAAGGCGTTATTTTGTTTCATTTAATTTATATATTAAGAATCAATTGCTAATTTTACGTATTGTATAAATCTGAGATTTTTTCAATATTCGTAAAATTTTTAGCAAAGATTCCGAATTTTTTTCAAAAAAGCCCTTTATTATTTCGTCAGAATATGTTAAAATAGAGGTAACGAATAAATTCCGTTTGGAGGAATGTACTATGGCGCAAATTCCACAGATAAACAACCCCATAACCTCAAAGAACTATAATTACAGTCCGCGTCAGCAGGACGCAAATACCGAACCGTTTGACATCGTAAAGCTTACGGGCGTGGGGGCGGCGGGTGTAAATTCCGACGCGGCTTCCAGAAGTCGGCTTGAGATGGGCAATCGTGAGCTTATTCCGCTGCAGGTTCAGGTTGCCAAAGATCCCACCCTCGCGGTGGAGATGCTTAAGGACTTACTTAATGTAGAGGTACTCAATCAAGCACTCATCACCGGTCACACCGAGCTGTATGGCAGTCTGCAAAACCTTGCCAAGGAGCTTTATGTAAACCCGGAACAGCTTGTACAGGAGATTCAGAACCAAGAACAGCAGAATACAATGTTCTCGGGACATGAGTTTTATGATGTCCTTCGCGAGGTGGCTCAGACCACTACCGACCCGAATACCAAGGAGCTTATCGGTAATCTGTTGAAGTCGATCAACTTTGCTCAGAACAAGAACGAAATTCTTGGGGCGCTTCGAGCAAACCTGAAATTCTTGTCGGAATACTATTCCCCGAACGAAAAGCTCTCCGAGAAGCTGTTGAACCTGTCACAGGAGTGGGGTGCGGACGACGCGGAGCAGTATTTTGACTACCTCAAGGGAGAAACTCTCGGAATCCTCAAAGAGGTAAGCGGAAGCCTGCTGAACGATGATAAGACCCAAATGCTTATCCCGCTTATCACGCACAATCTGTCGCGTTACAACAACAGCCCGTATATGTGCAAGGAGTACTTCAATCTTCTGTTGACGCAGATTTCCTCGGGGACTCTTCGCGAATCACTTCGGAACTCGTTCAACCGTTTGTATTCGGCGATTTTTGACAAGAATCCGATGCAGGATCCTAACGTTCGGACTATGGAAGACGTTAAGAATATGCCGGAACAATCTCCTATTAATAATTATACTACAAATTCTTCACAAAATCAACC
>CAYZQU010000168.1:0-4466 GCA_964480645.1 uncultured Ruminococcus sp.
GATTCAAAACGGTTTGGTCTTGCGGGGCGTTTCATTCGGCTTGCCGTGAACGCGCGGTTCTTTACGATTCAGGGCACGGAGGACGACGCGATTGTTGACACCCTCGGTATGTATATGTTCGGGGAAGCCGATGTTCAACTGCATTTCCACGGTATTGACCCGAACTATGCGGTGAGATACGCGTATAATATCGCGAGTTATCAGTTTGATGAGTGTTTCCCGATTCACAACGGTGAAACACTGGACGGATTAGACGAGAACGGCGAAATTTGTATGGATATTCAGTGGAAGGCGCGGTACGAGGAGTCGCTGATACAGCCGGTTCGCGTGGTTTTGGATGTGAATTGCGGCGAGTTTGCGGCGGGGAAACGCAATAATAAGAAAGAAGATTCCGAATGAAGTGGAGTGCTGTCAGAAAGCGGCTTGAGGATGATTTGCTCGCGGAGTGTCTTCGCGGGAGGATACATTATTTCTGTACATCTTACAGTAGGTGTCCCGACCATGAGGGGCGCGTAGCGGTGCGGTTTGACGGGCAGGAGATACTTAAGGGCAACTATTTTGATTTTTATATTCGGTGCAGTGTGAACGAGGCTGAGCTTCGACGCTCCCAACCGGAGCTGAAATATAATTATGGAAAACTCCTCAAAGCGTCTAGGATTGCGGCTTTACGCGACGGGCAATTTGACCATTGGTGCTTTTACGCGGCATATCGGGAATTCAATGATCATAGCATTGCGGAGAATCTGAACAGCGAGAATCCCATTGTCAGAATGCTGGCAATTCTTGACAGACGCGTCGGGGAACGCCAGTTGTTGAAACTTGTTGGTAAAATTGACGAAGAACCCGAGTGGCTGCGGCAGTTCTACATAATCCGTCTGGAGGCGGAAAAAATTTCTTTTTGAAAAAATACCCACCAAAATTTTGCGGTGGGTATTGCATTTTCTAACAATATGTGGTATAATTATTCTATAGTGTTTATTTTTCGCTGAATTGTTCATTGGCGGAGATGTAACGGAATTATAAGATAGGTGATTGAATAAAAATGGCAAAGAAATCCAATTACAATGACTTGAAATCGCTGAAAGGACCGGACCAAGTTCGGCTCAGACCGGCGGTAATATTCGGTTCGGACAGCATTGAGGGCTGTCGGCACTCGGTTTTCGAGATTATCTCAAACTCCATTGACGAGGCGCGTGAGGGCTTCGGAAAGCGCATTATTATCACGCTTCACAGTGATAAATCCATAACCGTTGAGGACTTCGGGCGCGGAATCCCCATCGACTATAATCAGAGCGAGGAAAAATACAACTGGGAGCTGGCTTTCTGCACGCTTTACGCGGGCGGAAAGTACGACAATAATTCGGGCGAAAACTACTCCTACGCGCTCGGTCTGAACGGTCTGGGGCTTTGCGCGACGCAGTTCGCCGCAGAATTTATGGAGGTTGAGAGTTGCAACGGGCAGTGGATGTACAAGCTTCGTTTCGAGAAAGGCTTCAATGTTACCGGGAACGACAAGGGATTTGTACGGTCAAAATGCACAAATTCGGGTACTAAAATCCACTGGAGACCCGATTTGGACGTGTTTACAGACATTGACGTCGGCGCGGAGTATCTCGATGATATGCTTCGTCGGCAAGCGGTTGTGAACGATGGCGTAGAATTTTTACGAAGAATCGAGGATGAATTTGGTAATTTTGACGAAAAAACGTTTTGTTACGCAAATGGAATTTTCGATTATCTGAAAGAAACCGTTGGAGAAAATTCGCTTACCACGCCGCAATACTGGCAGACACAGCGTCAGGGGCGCGACCGCGAGGACAAGGAAGAATACAAGCTTAAGATGAATGTTGCGTTCACGTTCTCGAAAGAAATGCACTTTGTCGAGCATTATCACAACTCCTCGTGGTTGGAGCATGGCGGAAGTCCTGAGGACGCGATGAAAAAGGCGTTTCTTTCACAGATTGACGGATATCTGAAATCCAACAACAAGTACAACAAGGGCGAAAAGTCCGTGAAATGGGACGACGTCGCGGATTGTCTGGTGTTTGTTTCGTCTAACTTCTCGACTCAGGCAAGCTACGCGAATCAGACGAAAAAAGCGGTTACGAACGCGTTTATCAAGGAAGCGATGACGGACTGGCTCAAGCACCAGCTTGAGGTGTATTTCATCGAAAATCCGGACGAGGCGGTGAAAATTGCCGAGCGCGTATTGGTGAACAAGCGATCCCGCGAGAACGCCGAGAAAGTGCGCTCAAGCAGTATTGCGAGCCTTACTGCGAAGATTGACCTCACCAACCGAATCGACAAGTTTGTGGACTGCCGAAGTCGCGATGTGAGCCGTCGCGAGGTCTATATCGTGGAGGGTGATTCGGCGCTTGGGTCGGTTAAATTGGCTCGTGACGCGGAGTTTCAGGCGGTTATTCCTGTGCGCGGCAAGATTTTGAACTGTCTGAAAGCAAGCTACGACAAAATCTTCAAATCGGAAATAATTACCAATTTAATAAAAGTTCTTGGGTGCGGGGTTGAGGTGAAATCAAAGTCCAATAAAAACCTCAATTCGTTCAATATTGAGAATTTACGTTGGAATAAAGTGGTAATTTGTACCGATGCGGACGTGGATGGATTCCAGATACGGACGCTGATTCTCACGATGATTGAACAGCTCTGTCCGACGCTTATCGAGCGCGGATACGTGTATATCGCCGAATCTCCGCTGTACGAAATCAACAGCGGCAAGGATACGTATTTTGCGTATACCGAAGCTGAGAAAACCAAGATATTGGGTATGATCGGTGACAAGAAATACAATATACAGCGGTCGAAAGGTCTTGGCGAAAACGACCCGGATATGATGTCGCTGACGACGATGAACCCCGAAACACGGCGGCTGATAAAGGTCACGCCGACCGATCCGGAGCGCACCAGAGCAATGTTTGACGTGCTTTTGGGCAACAATCTCGAGGGGCGCAAGGAGTTCATTCGCGAAAATGGAAACAAGTATCTTGAAGCTGCCGACATTAGCTAAATTCCATATTATGGATATTACGGAGTGTAATAGAATTGAAGAAGAAGCAACCTAAAAAAAGTGAAAAAAACGCGATAAGCGCATATATAGAGGGTTCGGGGAAAGTCGTTGAAACCGATATTGTAAGCACCCTTGAGGAGAATTATATGCCTTACGCGATGAGCGTTATCGTATCTCGCGCGCTGCCTGAAATTGACGGATTCAAGCCCTCTCATCGGAAATTGTTATACACAATGTATAAAATGGGACTGCTGACGGGTGCGCGGACGAAATCCGCGAACATTGTCGGTCAGACAATGCGCCTGAACCCGCACGGCGACGCGGCTATCTACGAAACGATGGTGAGGTTGGCGCGCGGCAACGAGGCTTTGCTGCACCCATACGTTGACAGCAAGGGCAACTTCGGAAAGGCGTACAGCCGCGATATGGCTTACGCCGCGAGTCGTTACACCGAGGCGAAGCTTGAATCCATAAGCGCGGAGTTGTTCGCCGAAATCGACAAGGACGCGGTGGATATGATGCCGAATTACGACAACTCCACAACCGAGCCAACGCTGTTCCCTGTGCGGTTTCCCGCGATTCTGGTGAACTCCAACTTCGGGCTTGCCGTGTCGATGGCGAGCAACATTTGTTCGTTCAATTTGAGCGAGGTGTGTGAAACTGCTGCCGCGCTCATCAAGAATCCGAAGCACAATGCGCTGTCCACGCTTAAAGGTCCGGATTTTCCGGGCGGCGGGTACATTATTTATGATGAGACGGAGCTGGAAAAGATTTACAAAACGGGTGTTGGGGCGATAAAGGTTCGCGCCAAATACAACTTTGACAAGGAAGCGCGGTGCATTGAGGTCACGCAGATTCCGCCCACCACAACGGTTGAGGCGATTCTGGACCGCGTGGTGGACTTGGTAAAAGAAGGAAAAATCAAGGAGATTTCCGACGCCCGCGATGAGACGGATTTAAGCGGCTTGAGGCTCACTTTTGATTTGAAAAAGGGCTACGACCCCGATGCGGTAATGCTGAAATTGTTCAGGTTAACGCCTTTGCAGGAAAATTTCAACTGCAATTTTAATGTGCTGATTGCCGGAACGCCGCGTGTAATGGGCGTTTACGAGATTCTAAGTGAGTGGACGTACTTCCGGCGCGAGTGCGTAAGGAGAAGAATCTACTTTGATCTGACCAAAAAACGCGAAAAACTTCACCTTTTGCTCGGACTCAGAACAATTCTCGCGGATATTGATTACGCAATCAAGCTGATTCGTGAGACTGAGGAGGAATCGGAGGTTGTTCCGAATCTAATGGTAGGATTTGGAATTGACGAACCGCAAGCGGAATATGTTGCGGAGATAAAGCTGCGGCACATCAACAGGGAGTATATCCTCAAGCGAACTCAGGAAACCGATAGTCTTACTTCCGAAATCCAAGAAATGGAGAAAATACTAAA
>CAYZQU010000169.1:0-4461 GCA_964480645.1 uncultured Ruminococcus sp.
TTTTCTACGGACTGAATCCGTACGAACTAAATTTGGACTTCTTATTCTCAATCCAAACGCCAATACACAAATGGCAACAATTTTTACTTTCTTGCGATTTCTTAAACCCTTCATATCCGAATCTCCTCTATACGTTCGCGATTAATAACTAACTCGCGATGTGAGATTCCGCATATTCACTCGCCCGTTTCTGAAACTTCCTCTCGTTTATCGCTCGTAATTGCCCCGTTGTCGAGCATAGAATCCAACACTAGCTCAAGCCTTTGCCGCGCAAGTTCGGGATTTTCATCGAGCGAGTAAACACTCGGCGCGTTCGGAAGTCCCGCCAGCATTGCGCATTCGTAGTCTGAGAGCGCGTCCACGGACTTTCCGAAATAACCGTTTGCCGCAGCGGAAACCCCATAATAGTCGCTTCCGAAGTAGATGGAATTGACATACAGCTCAAAAATTTCCTCTTTGGAAAGCTCTTTTTCAAGTTCAAACGCCGCGAACACCTCCGCAAATTTACGCTCCAAACGTTTTTCTTGGGTAAACCACAGATTCTTAGCAACCTGCTGAGTAATGGTAGAGCCGCCCTGTTCAAGCGACAGCGTGGAAATATCGTGTAGTAACGCTCTCGCAATGGATTTCACGCTGATTCCACCGTGAGTAAAGAACCGCCTGTCCTCAACGGACACCACCGCGTCTATGTAGAATTCGGGCAAATCCTCATATTTTACGAATCCGTCCTCGGCGCGAATCCGCTCCACCGTTTGTGCTATCGATTTCTCGGATTTCGCGTCATTCCACATAATCGCGCCCTTTATCGCGAAGAACCCGACCACACAGATGCAAATTCCCGCCAAAATCGCGATAATGATCAAAATACGTTTGACAACTTTTTTCATAGATACACCCCCTATTTAAAAAGCAAATTTAAAAACGCGCAAATGAAACCCGCTTTGCGGATTTCATTTGTACTCGCTTGCGTGACACGTCTTGAATTTGCACGAAACATTTACGTCTTGCTTTGGATTTACCTGCTATTCGCTTGCCACTATATTATTGTAGCTCTTGGAAGTCATCTTGTACAAAACAGTATATATAACCGCGAAAAGCACATAGCTCACTAACGTTGTAACAGCGAACAGCCCGGTATTTGTCATTTCAAACGCTCTCAGAAGCAAAGTGACAATCGGGAACGCGAACAGCATATGAATTCCCGCGGTGATAAGCGGCAAAAAGAACGTTATCAGAACCTGTGATCCGATAGTCGATTTGATTTCGCGTTTTGACATTCCCACCTTGCGGAGAATACGGAACCGCTCCACGTCTTCATATCCCTCGGAAACCTGTTTGTAGTACATAATAAGAGCCACGGAGAGGATAAACACTCCGCCCATCAGAATTCCGAGGAAGAACAGACCGCTGTAATATCCGCACATTTCGTTGCGGAACGAAAGCTGCGTGTTTATGTCAAATCCACCCATATTCAGAGTATCGTCCCAGAGCTGCGGCTGATTGTTGTAAAGAGCTTCCACGATACGTTGAAGCTCGTCAGTGGGAGTACCGCCCTCGGTAACGTCAAACGAGTAAACATACTCCAGATTAAACGGAGAGGCGTCCTCGCCGTAAAATTCGTCCTGATAGCGGCTTATTTCCTTTACAACGGACGCGTCCTTGACGAACAGGAACAGATATACTCCCGTTAAAGTGTAGTAGTTATCCTTGTCAAATGTAACCTCGTGTTCCACGGGGATTATCTTGTATTCCTTACCGTTGGCGATTTTCAGCGTCCCCGCGTGTTTGAGGAAGTCGGTAGTCGGCTCATAAACGGCAATCTCGCCGTCTTTCAGTTCCGGGATTCCGCTCTTTACATCGGGATATTCGTCAATCGGGTACACATTCGCATACCGAAAGTAATTTGTGTTAGGATCGTTCTCGTCTTCGGGAATTGCGATTCCCATATTGTCGATCACCATATCGTGCCGAAGCTGAAGAGATATGCCGGTGGATTGGTTTTGCGGAGTGTAGCCCATATCCGATACGATTTTGTCAAACGCGTCGATGTACTCGCGGAACTTCTCCTCGTTGCCGCCGTAAACGATTGCTGTTATATCGTTCGGATAATTTCGCTCTACATAATCCCCGATTCCGATAAACAGCGTAGTCGTAGAGGAAATCGTAACAAGAACCATTATCGCCAGAATGCATATAGACGCAAGACCCGCTCCGTTTCTCCGCATACGGTAAGCCATCTGTGACACAGAAACAAAATGCTCCGTTTTGTAATAGTAACGCTTGTTTTTCTGGAGTACACGGCACAAAGCCACGCTACCCGCGATAAAAAGCAGATATGTGGCAATGATTACCATAATTACCGCCAGCATAAACACGGGAATCGCCGTCTCAACGCGTTTTGTCGTCACCGCGAGATAATACGCTATTCCGAGCAATATCGCTCCGATAACCGCCGCCGGGATATTTGTCCTCGGCGGACGTTCTCCGACATTTCTGCTGTGGAGCAGTTCAATCGGTTTTGAGAAATACAGTTGTCTGAGAGAGTTCAGCAATATCACCGTAAATATCACCGCGAACAGGATAACAGCCGCAATAATGCTTATGACGCTTACCGAAAACTCATAATTCAGGCTTGCGGAGAGTATTTTCGCCGCGAACATTTCCGCGAGCTTCGAGAACAGAATCCCAAGTCCAAGACCCGCTACCATAGAAATCGCGTATACCATCAGCGTTTCCATCATTAATACGCGTGCAATTTGCCATTTTCCAAGCCCGAGGATATTATACAACCCGAACTCTTTCTTGCGCCGTTTAATAAGGAATGAATTGGTGTAAAACAGGAAAATCGCGGAGAAAATCGCCATAATCACAGTTCCCACCATAAGAATGTTCGCCATTCCGCCGCCCCCGGGCATATCTTTTAACATAGGGTTTTGACTGAGAAACGACACAATATAGAATATCATAATCATCAGCGAACAAGTCATAATATAAGGAGCGTATGACTTGCCGTTCTTGCGGATTCCAACCACCGCAAGCCGGAAATACAGACTTCTCATTGTTTCCCTCCCGCCATCACGGTTAAGGCGTCCGAAATTTTCCGGTACATTTCGTCAACGGTGGAATTTCCACGGTAAATCTGATGGAACACCGCTCCATCGCGGATAAACAGCACTCTCCGCGCGTGTGAAGCCGCCTTTGTGGAGTGCGTAACCATCAGAATGGTTTGCCCCGAGCCGGGGTGGTGCCCGTTAGCGTTGATTCCCTCAAACAAACGCAGAAGCTCGTCTGAAGCTTTGGAATCAAGCGCTCCTGTGGGTTCGTCGGCAAGCAGAATCCTCGGCTCGGTGATAATCGCACGTGCAACGGCAGTGCGCTGTTTTTGTCCGCCTGAGATTTCATACGGAAATTTGTTCACGAGTTCGGCGATTCCCAGTGAGCGAACGGTGCGTTCCAACAGCGGCATCATATCCGTATACTTCATTCCGCGAAGCACCAGCGGCAGCAGAATGTTATCCTTGACGGAGAATGTGTCCAGCAGATTAAAGTCCTGAAATACAAATCCGAGATTATCCCGCCGGAACTCCGAAAGCTCCGAGTCTTTTATCTTGGTCAGATCTTTTCCGTCCAGTAAAACAGAACCCGCCGTCGGACGGTCAAGCGCCGCCAGAATATTCAACAGCGTGGTCTTGCCTGAACCGCTTTCGCCCATTATCGCGATAAATTCTCCCTCCTGCACGGTGAAATCCACTCCCGTAAGAGCCTCCACCTTGTTTCCCTTGTTGGCAGAGCCTTTTTCATCGGCGGTTTTCCGTCCAGATCGCGAAACGTAGGTTTTTTTCAGTCCGCGAACGTTCAGTATAATGTTTTCGTTTGCCATAATTGTTACTCCTTTTTGGTTCTGACTACATTATAGCAGATTTAATCCGAAATTTCCATATCAAAACGCTTACATTTGTCTTACATTTTTGTAAGGATTCCTTATTTCATCCGACCATTCGTCAAATAACTTGCACATAGAATCACTCTTTCCCAAAGTACGAATTCTCTCCTGTTTTCAGCTTTATCTTGTCAAATAGCTTAAAATCTACCATCTCACCTAATTCCATAAAGATACTAAATTTTTTCTTGTTCTGCAAACTTACAATATCAACCGCGTTTTTCAAATCAAATTGCCGAGTAATGCCCTCTTTTAACCGTTCTCCGTCGTTAATGGTATATACGACTCCAAAAAATTTCATTGAGTGTTTTGCACCCGGCAAAATACCTGTGTTCACATTTAACCCGGTTGTCCTTACCGCACGTTTCGTTTGATCACATTATATCACTCTTGGCGGATTTTGTCAACCGTCCGATAGCGGCGGTCTGATTGGTATTCGGAGTGTAACGCGAACTGAAATTCGATACGCTCCGTGAACTGCGCAACTCCGTGTATTTCAAACTCAAGACCACCGCTGTCGG
>CAYZQU010000170.1:0-4434 GCA_964480645.1 uncultured Ruminococcus sp.
AACATCGTTTTGAAAACTATATCCAGCTTCGGTGATAAATATTCCATTAGCACTGCTCCTTTCTGCCACATTCCTTCTTACTTATATTGTACCCCATCTCAAGGGTTTTGTCAATAGATTTTACAAGTTTTTAAGAAAAAATGAAGCACGATATACCACTCGATTCTATTCTTCGGACTCATCGGATTTTGTAACCGTAAAATCATATTGATAAAATGTTTTCAAAGCCGCGCGGGACAGAATATCATATAAAGGGAACGGCGGAATATGTGACCGAGGGTGATGTTGTCGCCACATTCAAAAAAATGGTAGAACAGATGTTCAACGGCGTGGCAACCGCAAAAGGAGATTTAAAACAAGAAACGGACATGATTGAAAAATCGTGTCCGTTTTTAGCCGCTAATATTTTTGATAGTATCTTGATTTTTTATTGATATAGGTGTATAATATAGTCAGAGATGATTTTTGAGGTGAGCGTATGTATAAACCAAAACTGGATAAGGATATACGGTGTCCCTTGGAATATGGACTTGATATATTCAGGGGAAAATAGGATTCCCAAATTATTTGTGTACTTGCGGCAAAGGAAACCCTGAGATACAGCGAACTTTGCCGTGAACTGACCGACATAACCGATACCATTTTGGCAGCCTCGCTGAAATCGTTGATTAAAAATGAGATTGTAAACCGAAAGTCTTATGACGAGGTGCCTCCAAAGGTGGAATATTCTCTTACAGAAAAGGGAGTATCGGTAGTCCCGATGCTGCAAAGTATATGTAAGTGGGCTGGGGCGTATCATAGAGAGGGGAGGAAAACACGCTGCCGCAATGTCGGAAGTGCGACTTTAACGGCGGCAAAAAACATAACAGTTAATTCGTAAGAATGGAAAAACAAGTAAAAGGGTTTTACGGAAAGGATAGAACTATGAAAATTGCTGTAACCTATGAAAACGGAAATGTTTTTCAGCACTTTGGACACACGGAGAAGTTTAAGCTGTTCAATATTGACAATGGAAAAGTTGTGGGAACAAAAATTGTCAATACGAACGGCAGTGGTCACGGGGCTTTAGCCGGATTGTTGTCTGATCTGAATGTTGATACCTTGATATGCGGAGGTATCGGCGCAGGCGCTCAGACCGCTCTTTCGGAAGCAGGAATTCGTCTTTACGGCGGGGTATCGGGCAATGCCGATGAGGCAGTCAATGCTCTGCTTGCGGGAACGCTCGAGTACAATGAGGAGGTAAAGTGCGATCATCACGGTCATGGCGAGGGGCACGTCTGCGGCGAAAACAAGCACAACTGCTCCGGAAATGGTGGCGGCTGTCAATAAACACCTTATACTAGGGCGTGTTCACATTAACGCTCTAGTATTAACAATTATGATTTCAATACAAATTCTGCTGCTCTGCTTATGCGGAGCAGTTTTTCTTGTTATAGCGGCAATCGCCGTTAATGGACAATTATGCCGAGGGTTTGGTGAAGAACATGAAATGGTTTACCCATGTTAAATTTAAAGTCCGTATAAAATTCCTTGTCGCTGTTGTGGAACTGCGCCGAGCCGCCGTATTTTTCGACGACCGCCGCTATGGAAATCAGACCCGTGCCGCGTCCGCTGTGCTTGGTGGAATGATAACCTTCCTTGCCTTTTCTTACCTTTCCATCGAAGCTGTTGGTGGAAACCACATAAAGAGTTTTCCCGTGGCGCAGCTCCGACGTCAGATTGAAATACCGTTTCCCTTCGGGGAGCGCGGCACAGGCGGATATAGCGTTTTCCATAATGTTTCCAAAAAGCGCCGCCATATCAAGCTCCGAAACCGTCAGCGGCTCGGGTAGCTCTATTTTCCAGTTTGTTCTGATTTTCTGTGAATCCGCCATTTCGCGGTAATAACCGAACAGCGCGTTAAGCGCGGCGTTTGAGCAATAGTTGACGGAAACGTTCTCGGAAAGCCGGCGGTCGTATTCCGAAAGGTGTGCGCGGATACTTTCAAGGTCGCCGTTTTCGGCAAGCGTCGAAAGCAGATGAATAGAGTGCTTGAAATCGTGTCTGAGCCGTGAGGTCTGCCGCATATATTCCTGCAGTTCACGGAATTGGTGCGATTGCATTTCAAGGAGCTGCGAACGTTTTTCAAGCCTCTCACGCTCTATGTTCCCCGTCACTATGCCGTAAAACAGCACATACACCGTTATCAGCAGCGCAAGAGCGCACACCTCGAACATCGGGTACAAGAATCTCAGTCTGCTGTTGCGTACAACGTCATAAGAAACGGGAGTAACGAGAATATTATATACCAGAAAGGTAGCCGAGATCACCGTGGTTGAATACCAGAGCTTGGGCATATCAAGCTCTTCCACAGCCTTTGAGAACCGTTTGCGCGCGGGTCGGACAAACGCCGCCAGCATAAGGCAGGAGCTGCCCAGCAGTACTGTGCAGCCTTGCAGTGTCATACACTCCGCATCGGATTTGAAATACATATCGGTGATAGTACCGAAGGCTGATGATAATTCAGGTGACTCATCTAACAGCAGCGATTCAAGCGAGGACAATAATTCGGACGACACATCAAGCGGCGATGATAATTCCGACACGACCTCGACAGGCGACGTTTCCGAATCGGGCAAGAAAGATCCGGACGGACAGGGCGAAAACCCATCAACGGGCGTTGCGGCATCGCTTATACCGTTTGCGATAGCGGCGGCTTTCATAACAGTATCAGCCAAGCGTAAAAAGAAAAAATAAGTACCGAAGAAGTCTTGATGACAAACACCATTATTTTATTGATTTGTATACTATTAATTGAAATTTGGCGTCAAACATTTGAGGGAAATTACACATGAAATCGGCTTTCTGAATCCGGAGAGCCGATTTTATTCCGCATTTTTACAAAATTATACATTCCATACACATGGTCAAAGCTTGCTTTCCGCATGCCTTGCACTTGCAAAACGGTTTATCAAGGTTGTAAGCCACACGCGGGAGATATCCGAGATCCTCTAATAATGTGAACAGCGGGAAGAAAATTGCCATCGGCGGCAGCATCACCGATACAACCCATGCAAGTACACGGTACGCTCCGTCAACGATGATGCCCGACAGCCACCACGGTGCGCGCAGGAATGTCATAAAGTCCGCGAGACGGTCACCGACCCATGAAAGTCCCGCACTGAGCCATTGACTCGGATAATTTGCGCCTACTATCGTAATCCAGAAAATTACCATCAGCGCGGCTATCATAATCGGAAACGCGAGGAACTTGTGTGTGAGGATTTTGTCCGCGCGTGAGGATTTTTGCTCGTCCGAGCGTTCAATTGCAGTTTGCGCCGCGTCCTCGGCATTCTGTATCAGATTTGATACAATTTTATCCTTAAGCGCGTCTGCAGTGATTCCGTTTGCCGCGAGTACCGCTTTTGCGCGTTCTACACGGTCGGCAATTTCGGGAATCTCAAGCGGATTTTTACCGTAGAAATTCCCCAGCTCCGCAATCATTGAGGAATCCCCGTCAATCAGCCGTAATGCCGCAAAACGCGTAGATACGCGCTCCCCGAAGTGCTTTCTCAGTTCCGGCTCAACTATGGAAACAGCCTGTTCAATGGGCTGAATATACCGCAGTTTTCGTGGATTTGTATGAATTTTTCCCGCGCATAATTCGTCCAACTTGTCAACCAGAGCGCAAAGAGATTTTTTATCATGAGCGGAAGTCCCAACCACGGGGACGTTCAGACTCTCCTCCAAGCGTTTAAGATTTACGGAGATTCCACGCCGCTTTGCCTCATCCAGAAGATTCACGCAGATAACCGTATTCGGGCAGATTTCCATTACTTGAAGCGCCAGATTTAACGAACGCTCAAGGCAAGTCGCGTCGCAGACAACCACCGCAGTATCCGAGTTGCCG
The DNA here is from genome assembly GCA_964480645.1 of uncultured Ruminococcus sp. Classification (GTDB taxonomy): domain Bacteria; phylum Bacillota; class Clostridia; order Oscillospirales; family Ruminococcaceae; genus CAG-115. Next base: position 3,890 of record CAYZQU010000170.1, read on the forward strand.
AAGCAAATGAAATTCCGCGCAACTTCTTCTTCCTGTGAGTGCGCCAGCAAGGAATACGTTCCGGGGAGATCCACCAACGCATAAGAAAATTTATTGGATCTGAACTCCCCGCACGCTGTGGAAACGGTCTTTCCGGGCCAGTTGCCGGTGTGCTGATGAAGTCCTGTCAGAGCGTTGAAAATGGTGCTTTTCCCGACATTAGGATTGCCGGCAAGCGCGATGATTTTGTCTGCGTTTTTTACAGGAACCGCAAAATCCGGGGGCAGTGAGGTAATCTCCATTACGAATCCCTCCTGACAAGCACATCACGGCAATCCGATTCCCGAATTGCGATAACCGCACCGCGAATCAGATACGCCGCCGGGTCGCCGAGCGGACTTCTGCCGATACATTCCACATTTGTTCCTTGTACAAGACCTATATCCAGCAGACGCCGCCGCATTGACCCGTGCGCGCGGAGAGTTTCCACCACTGCCCGCTCACCGATTCCCATTTCGTTCAATCCGCATATATTTCCCATAAGATAACCCCCAATTACGCTATTT
>CAYZQU010000171.1:0-4433 GCA_964480645.1 uncultured Ruminococcus sp.
AGCGAAAACACAAGCATTGTCGCGGCGGAAATAACCGGCAGCGCGGTTTGAATTCCGTCACCGAACAGTATCTCCATTGTTGAAACCACGCTCTCTTTTGCCATAAATCCACTGATAAGCGAAGTGACAATGCGCCAATCACCCAATCCCAACGGAGTGAAAATCGGTACAAGCCAGCCGGAAATGCTTGCCATTATGCTTTCCGAAGAGTCGGAAACAGGGTTGAAGCTCCAACTAAAGCTCTGCAAAAACCACACCACAACAGTCGCGATAAGAATCACCGTGAACGCCTTGCTGAGGAAGTCCTTCGCCTTTTCCCACAAAAGCTGCGCAACGTTTTTTACGCCGGGCAGACGATAATTCGGAAGCTCCATAACAAACGGAACAGCCTCGCCCTTAAACAGCGTTCCCTTGAACAGAAACGCTATCAGAATCCCCACAAGAATACCCAACAGGTACAACCCCGTCATTATAAGTCCGCTGTGATTCGGGAAAAACGCGTTTACAAAGAACGCGTAAATCGGCAGCTTCGCGGTACAGCTCATAAATGGCGTAAGCAGAATCGTCATTTTACGGTCACGCTTACTCGGCAGCGTTCGTGTGGACATTACCGCGGGAACCGTACACCCGAATCCTATCAGCATTGGCACGATACTTCTTCCCGATAGTCCGATTTTACGCAGCAGCTTATCCATAAAGAAAGCAACGCGCGCGATATAACCGCTGTCCTCCATAATAGACAAGAAAAAGAATAAGGTTACGACAATCGGCAGGAAGCTTAATACGCTGCCCACTCCGCCGAAGATTCCGTCTATTACCAAACCTTGGAGCGTTTCGTTGACATTGGAGTTAATCATCAACGTTTCCACAACTTCCGAAAGAGCATCGATTCCCATTTCGAGAAGATTCTGGAAAAACGCGCCGATTACATTGAACGTCAGCAGAAACACCGCCGCCATAATCAGCACAAAGCACGGAATCGCCGTCCATTTTCCCGTGAGGATTTTGTCGATTTTCTCGGAACGTAGGCGCTCCTTACTCTGTTGTGGCTTTTGAACCGTTCGTTCACAAACGTACTCAATAAAATCGAAGCGCATATCCGCGATTGCCGCGCTGCGGTCCATTCCGCCCTCGCGCTCCATCTGGATTACGGTGTGTTCGATAAGCTCTTTCTCGTTCGGGTCGAGATTCAGTTTCTCAATAATCAGTGAATCGCCCTCAATGGTTTTGGTTGCGGCAAATTGCAATGGAATTCCCGCTTTTTCGGCGTGGTCGTCAATAATCATCTCAACCGTGTGGATTGCACGGTGAATCGCGCCGCCATGATTATCCTTGCTGCAAAAATCCTGTTTTTTCGGTTTTTCCTGATACCGCGCTATGTGTATAGCATGCTCCACAAGCTCGTGAACGCCCTCGTTCTTTGCGGCTGAAATCGGTACTACGGGCACGCCGAGCATTTCCTCCATACAGTTTATATCTATTGCGCCATTGTTACCCGTGACTTCGTCCATCATATTCAACGCGACAACCATCGGAACATTCATCTCAAGTAGCTGCATTGTGAGGTACAAATTCCGCTCGATATTGGTCGCATCGACGATATTGATAATCGCCGCAGGTTTTTCCTCAAGCACGAAATTACGAGAAACAATCTCCTCACTGCTGTATGGAGACATCGAATAAATTCCGGGCAGGTCGGTTACGATAGTGTTCGGATAACCTCTGATTGGACCGTCCTTGCGGTCGACGGTAACGCCGGGAAAATTCCCTACGTGCTGATTCGCGCCCGTTAGACGGTTGAAAAGCGTAGTTTTGCCGCAATTCTGATTGCCGACAAGAGCGTATGTAAGCTTTGTGCCCTCCGGAAGCGGATTCTCAACGGTTTTGTCGTGATATTTTCCGTCCTCGCCGAGACCGGGGTGCGGCTTGGAATATATCCGTTCGATTCGCCTGTGCGGATTACTGCGCTGTTTAATCGGCTCTATATCTATTCTATCGGCGTCCGCAAGACGCAATGTAAGCTCGTATCCGTGAATCTGCAATTCCATTGGGTCGCCCATAGGCGCGAATTTCACTACCGTAACCTCCGCGCCGGGAATCACTCCCATATCCAGAAAATGCTGGCGCAATGCGCCCTCACCACCAATATCTGTAATTATGGCGCTTTCCGCTATTTTAAGTTCCTTTAACTTCATTCTGATGCCTCCGATTTTGCCAATTCCGCACATTTTATATATTTATCAAACACATTAATTATACCACTTTTTATTTTCATTGTCAATATTTTAGCTGTTCAGATTGAAAAAAACGGAGAACAAACCGTTCTCCGCTTTTTTCTATTCGATTTAATCCAACAACAGGTATTCGTCCGCAATCGCCGGAACATAATAATCAAAATAAGCTTTTTCGTCAAAGTCGTCGCCGGTTTTCACATAAAAGCGGTAATACGGCATATCGTATCCCCAAAGCGAATGGGTTAAATATAACAAATCCACTTCGTCGATTTGCTCTGTTCCGGTAAATTTGTAATCCTCATCTCCAAATATTGTAGTGTAAATATTGTTGTACAACCGCTCTTTCGCTTCATCGAGAGAAATAATTGGGTAATCGCCAACTTTTTCCATACTGCCGGGAACACTAAATCTAATTAAGAAAATATCCCCATTGTCGTTAAATCTAAACTCCACGCTGTTCATCTGATAATTAACAAACATTTCCAAATCCGTACCGCCCTCATAAAACTTCACATAATCAAATTCGTGAGATGTATTATCAATTTGTGGATTTTCTATTCTGAACATATTACTGAATTCTTCCAGCATATATCTTCCCGCAATTTCCATCTCTGAGGGCGTGTTGCTTTTCGGCTTAACCTCATCGGGAAGTGTGAATCCACAATAAAGGGAATTTCCGTCAGGATTTCTGTTAAACCAGTTTATCTCAACCTCATACCTTAAATTTATTGATACGGTAAAAACCATGAATCCCTCATCATATCGCGCAGTGATTTGCGAACTCATTTTGCTTATTGCAATCATTCGCTCGACTTCTTCTTCGGATGCACCGTATCCCTTGTATTTCTCCCTCATAGATTGTTCCTTCTCTTTGGTTATAAAATCGTCCTCGATTGTCATTTCCGAGAAGTCATATCCAAAAGTTTCCACAACACATTTAAGAGTTTCCATCATAAAATCATGGTCGGAATTGGTTGGAATCGAACGAAAAACCGGAAGTGTTTCAAAATTTGTTTCGGGATTCCACAGATTTGATTCGTCCGGTTTTACATCTTCATGGCTTTCTCCACCCATTCCCGATGGAAAAGTCTGATACCTTGGGCTTAGTTTGAGAAGTTCTCCGATTTCTACGGGCACACCCGAAACACTCCGAAAAACAATATCGTTTCGCGGTTCTCGTCTATTAATTACACCGCTTGTACAGCTAAAATCCGCAGTACTGTTTGTTCCCGACTGATTTGTGTTGATATTGTTTTCTCCAAAACGACTGTTTACGCCTACCGCCGTCACTGTAATTAACGCAGCTGCCACAGCCGACATAGCACCAATAAATAATCCGCGATGTTTTGAAGGTCTTTTCTCCGCGCTTATTATATGCTTATCGTCAACATCAGTCATAGCATTTAAAAAATCATTTCCGTTCATAATTTCTCCCTTCTGTGTTATATGGAATAGCCCTCTTTTTCAAGATACTCGCGTAATTCGTTTCGCATTCGATGCAGAATCACATTAATATTATTCGCGCTCATTCCAAAACGCTCCGCAATTTCGTCTACCGAATCGAAAAACCAATATCTTCGCATAAATATGTCGCGATTACGCGCGAGTTTGGTATCGAGAAACGCGCTGATTTTCGATGATAAGAGCTTTCTGTCGAATTCCTCCTCGATATGTGCATTATCGGGAATACATTGTTCTAATTCATTGGAAAGCTCCGTGATAATCACATTGCGCTTACGAGCCTTTTGGGAACGTAACACTGACATGGACAAATTACGCGCAATTCTCGCCAAATACGCGAAGAAATTGTTGTATGGCTTATTCGGAGGAATGCTGTTCCACGCTTTTAAGTAGGTGTCGTTTTCGACCTCCTCAGCCGAACACTGATCATCGGTGATTGCGCGCGAAATCGCACGAATTTGCGTTCCATATTTATCCTGTGTATGTTCAATCGCGGCTTCATCACGTTGTAAGTACATTTCAATGATCTGCTTATCGTCCATTGCAAAAATGTCCCTTCATATATAATAACGCAAAAACATATGGAAATATTACATTAAATTCAATATTATTTTAACATATTTTTATAAAATTGTCAATACAGGGACAAAAAACCCCATAATGAGCAATTATTCTCCATTGACAAAAGATTTTTTTTCTGATATAATAAAGTAAACACCAATTTTCAACGATATTTTA
>CAYZQU010000172.1:0-4425 GCA_964480645.1 uncultured Ruminococcus sp.
CAACAGCGGGGTCTTCTTATCAAGAGCCTCACCCGAATAGGAATAGAACGCGGTCGGAATGTAAAGCGAACCGCCCTTTACAAACGCATACGAGGTAGGATCCCACGCGGTGTATCCGCGAGCCTCAAACGTTGCTCTGATACCGCCCGACGGAAAACTTGACGCGTCAGGCTCGCCCTTGATAAGCTCCTTGCCGGAGAACTCCATAATCACAGTGCCGTCACCCATCGGAGAGATAAAGCTGTCATGCTTCTCGGCGGTGATTCCGGTCATCGGCTGAAACCAGTGCGTATAGTGAGTCGCACCCTTTTCGATTGCCCAGTCCTTCATTGCCGAAGCCACAACGTCCGCAATGGAGCTGTCAAGCTCTTTTCCCTCCGCAATGGTCTTTTTAAGAGTCTTGAACACATTCTTAGGTAAGCGTTGTTTCATTGTTTCCTCATTGAACACGTCAATACCGAACTGCTCCACCACATTAAAATTTTCTGCCATTTCCCTTTCCTCCTATTTAAATTTAAATTTTGAAAACGTGCGGACTTCGTCCGCACTTGCTGAGCGAAATTGTCTCCACTTCGTTTCGACAATTTCACTCGCATTTCAAAATTTACTTGCTCTTGGAAACGTTTCTGAAGTTTCGCAAAACAAAAACGGCGTTTCGGTACAGTAATCCCGTATCCGAAACGCCGTTGTTTCTTACATTTCTATTATAGCCGATAAATCCCGATTTGTCTACTGTCATTATCAACAAAGATTAATTCACATTTTGCAAAATTCACAGCATCTTGCACAACATCTTGCATTTGAAGCACTCAAACATTTCATATTTGCCCAAATTTCACACAAAAAACCTCAAAATCTGCAAGATTGAATTATCCGTAATTCATTTTGCGAACCGTTCCTTAATCTTGTCAAAGAACGACTTGCGCTTCTCATAGTTACCCTCCTCCACTGTGCATTCAAACGCCTCGAGAGCCTCTTTCTGCTTTTTGTTGAGTTTTTTGGGAACTTCCACGGAAACCTTTACAAGCTGGTCGCCACGGTCGCCCTCGGCTCTCTGAAGCTTCTGAACGCCCTTTCCACGAAGCCTGAACACCGTTCCCGGCTGAGTACCCGCAGGAACTTTATAGCTTACCATACCGTCAATCGTCGGAACTTCAATCTCCGCGCCGAGTGCCGCTTGCGTGTAAGTAATCGGAAAATCAATGAGAATATCGTAATCGTTGCGCTCAAATACAGGGTCGCGCCGCACCGCAATCCTCACCTTAAGGTCGCCGCGTCCTCCGCCGTTGAAGCCGATATTTCCCTGACCACGCACATTAAGCGTCAATCCATCGTCAATACCCGCCGGGACTTTAACCGACACGGTTTTGCGCGTATTTACACGTCCCGAGCCGCCGCACTTTGCGCACGGAGTTTCAATTATCTTACCCTTGCCGCCGCATTTCGAGCAAGGACGCTGTGTCTGCATCATTCCAAACAAGCTGCGCTGCTGAACAGTAACATATCCCCTGCCGTTGCATTCCGGACAAGTCTTTGCGGAAGTTCCCGCCTTAGCGCCTGAACCGCCGCAATCAGGACAAGCATCGGTAACGTTCACAGTGATGTCCTGAGTAACGCCCTTGCACGCCTCCATAAAACTGATCTCAAGCTGAACGGCAATATCCGAGCCGCGCCGCGCAGTATTTGCCGAGGAAGTTCTCGTGCCGCCTCCAAAACCGAATCCGCCGCCAAAAATATCCCCGAACAGGTCGCTCAGATCCACGCCGTCAAACCCTCCGGTGAAATTCGCTCCACCGCCGTAGTTTGAATCAACCCCGGCGAATCCAAATTGGTCGTATTTCGCACGCTTATCGGGATCAGACAACACCTGATTTGCCTCGTTAATCTCCTTGAACTTTTCCTCCGCCTCGGGATTATCGGGGTTCAAATCCGGGTGATATTGCTTTGCCAGCTTTCGGTACGCTTTCTTTATCTCGGCGTCCGTCGCGCCCTTCTGAACCCCCAGCACCTCGTAATAATCGCGTTTTTCCATATTCTCATTCCTCTCAATTGCCTATACATATAAATACACAAAACCTGTCCGCACATCACGCGCGGACAGTTGTGAAATTACGCTCCAAACAAATCGGGGTCAACCATCGGGCAAATCAGCTCACAGACCTCGCCGCTGTCGTCAATCCCCCAGAAGCATTGGTAAAAACCGTCGCCCATTCCCGAAGAAATCATCACAATTCGCTCGTTATTTTCGGGATTCGTCCACTCGATAAAATCCCCGCCATCACGCTGATACGCGGGCAGCTTCTTTTCGCTCTCCGCAAACAAAGCCGCGAAATAATCGTCATAGTGATTTCCATCGGGATTCGCCTTGTGCCAGTTACAAATGAATTTATCATAGGCTTTAGCACCCTCAGCGTCACAAAAACACATCATTCCCGCGTCCACAGGGAAACCTGTCACATCGCCGTCACTCGCCTGATACGCGGCGGTTTCGTGTGTAGATTCGGCAAGCTCGTATTTCACAGCCTTGGAATCTTTAATTTTAAGACGCGCGGTACACATTCTGATTCCCACCATCTCACTGCGGCAAATAGCGACGTCAACGGGATAACTCCCCGCCGGGATTTCGCGCTTTAAAACGGGCGCGGTTATGTCCTTTCCGCCCATATAACACAGTGGATCGGCAACCACGACCCTGCCGCTGGGAATATCCGCCGTTCCTATCGGCAGATAAAAGCGCGTTTCTGTGCGAACAAACTGAGATTCGATTTTTTCGGGGTCAATCTCCGTCTGACTGATGTAATCCAGATTCTCCTTGAACGCGTCCTGAACAACGCTTTGGAATGCCTCGCGTTCGTTGAAACCCTTGATGAAATCCGCCATACGCCACGCCAGATCCCGCGCGGTTTCCTCCTCGTACAAGTCTTCTCCGCCGCTGAAAACGTGACCGCAATGCTCCTCGGAATCACCCTCAAATCCGCCGCAAACACCGATGTACCACTTCCCGAACTTTCTCTTCTTGTATTTCAGGATATAATAGGTAAGTCCGTCCATCTCGAAATCGCCGGTACACTCAATCTCTACGGGAGGCTTTTCCAAAACTTCTTCATTAATAAGCCATTCCGACAGATCCTTGATTGCCGTTTCCGCTTGTTTGGTATTCATAAAAAATCCTTTCAAAATCGGCAATTACGCCGCGCGGTAAACGCGACGCAATCACCATATTACAATTTCCACATTATATCCTTAAAGAAATGCGCGTTCGGATTCACTCCGCGTTATATTGGTAATTGTGTTTCCAAATGGACTGATCCCTTTGGCGAGGGTGTGAGGGCAAAGCCCCCGCACAATACACGCCGCTTATTTCTCGGTGAACTCCACATCAACCGCGCCATCATCGTTGCCGCCATTGTTGTCGTCGGAACCGCCATTCGGAGTACCCGCCGCGCCTGCGGCATTGGGATCTCCGCCCTGAGCCTGATATACCTTGCCCGCAACATCATAGAACGCATTCTGAAGTTCTTCCCTTGCCTTCTTGATGGCTTCGATATCCGTGCCCTTGAGAGCTTCTTTCAGAGCGTCAAGCTTGGGCTGAACCTTATCCTTGTCCTCCTGAGATACCTTATCGCCGAACTCGTTCATCGACTTCTCAATCTGATAAACCATCGAGTCCGCTTCGTTGCGCGAGTCAACCTCTTCCTTGCGCTTTTTATCCTCAGCGGCATAAGCCTCCGCCTCGCGAACCGCCTTGTCGATGTCCTCCTTGCTCATATTGGTGGAGGCAGTGATAGAAATGTGCTGTTCCTTGCCTGTACCCTTATCCTTTGCGGATACGTTTACGATACCGTTTGCATCAATATCGAACGTAACCTCAATCTGCGGGATTCCGCGCGGCGCGGGAGCGATTCCGTCAAGACGGAAATTACCGATTGACTTATTGTCCTTAGCAAACTCACGCTCACCCTGAAGAACGTTTACATCAACGGAGGGCTGGTTATCCGCATAGGTTGTGAACACCTTGGTTTCCTTACACGGAATAGTGGTATTGCGCTCAATCATTCTGGTGCAAACGCCGCCTGCGGTTTCAATACCCAGCGACAACGGAGTAACGTCCAGCAAAACAATACCCTGAACCTCTTTATTCAAAACACCGCCCTGAATGGAAGCACCAATAGCAACACATTCATCGGGATTGATACCCTTGAACGGGTCTTTACCAAGGAAACCCTTAACAGCTTCTTGAACAGCGGGGATTCGCGTAGAACCGCCCACAAGCAGAATCTTGTGAATCTCGCTCTTATCCAGACCAGAATCCGCGATTGCCTGCTTCAGCGGACCCATTGTCATCTCAACAAGGTCGGCTGTAAGCTCGTTGAATTTCGCACGTGAAAGCGTTACATTCAAGTGCTTTGCGCCGGAAGCGTCCGC
>CAYZQU010000173.1:0-4127 GCA_964480645.1 uncultured Ruminococcus sp.
GAATGTGCGCGCTTATCGGCGCGGCAATGGTGGGTCCGCGTATCGGCAAGTTCGGTAAGGACAAAAAACCTCACGCGATTCTCGGTCACTCAATGACGCTGGGCGCGCTGGGCGTGTTCATTCTTTGGTTCGGTTGGTATGGATTCAACGGCGCGGCGGCTAACAGTGTAGAAAATCTCGCGAACATCTTCCTTACCACAACGGTAGCGCCTGCGGTTGCAACCTGCACGACTATGATCTTTACTTGGATAAAGAACGGCAAGCCCGATGTTTCGATGTGCTTAAACGGCGCGTTAGCGGGACTTGTCGGCGTAACAGCTCCCTGCGCGGACGTTGACTGTCTTGGTGCAACGGCAATCGGTCTGGTTTCGGGACTTCTGGTGGTATTTGGCGTATGGCTGCTCGATTACAAGCTCCATATCGACGACCCCGTGGGCGCGGTTGCGGTTCACTTCTGCAATGGTATCTGGGGAACGTTGGCAGTAGGTCTGTTCTCTACGGGCAACGGTCAGAATATCGGTGTGGACGGCACTCCCGTGAAGGGTTTGGTATATGGCGGCGGATTCAAACAGCTCGGAATTCAGGCTCTCGGAATGGTTACAATCCTCGCGTGGACGGGTGTTACTATCTGGATCACATTCACGATTATCAAGAAGACCATTGGTCTGCGCGTTTCCCGTCACGAGGAAGTTGTTGGTCTGGACGCTACGGAACACGGCTTGCCCAGCTCTTACGCGGACTTTATTCCGTCAATGCAAGTCGAGACTACCGCATCCGGAAAGGAAAAAGAGGTCGATACTCTCGCGAAGGTCGAGGCTGTTTCCAACGAGCGCGAAGTTCCTGTGGTTCACAAGAAGTATGTTCCAAGCGAAGGCGCGCGTATGTCTAAGGTGGTTATTATCACCAAGCAGGAACACGCGGAAGAACTCAAGAACGCAATGTCCAAAATTGGCATTACTGGTATGACGGTAACGAATGTCCTCGGGTGCGGTATGCAGAAAGGCTCTACCGAATATTATCGTGGTGTGCCCATCGAAACACATCTGCTCCCGAAAATCAAGATGGAAATAGTTGTGTGCAAGGTGCCTGTTGAAACAGTTGTGGATACGGCTAAGAGTGTGCTTTACACAGGTAAAATCGGCGACGGAAAGATTTTCGTTTACGATGTTGTTGATGTGGTTAAGGTTCGTACCGGTGAGAGCGGCTATGACGCGCTTCAGGATAACGAATAATAATACCAATTTCCATTAGAAAGTGTTATAGTAGACTGTTCCCCCGATGTAAAATCGGGGGAATTTTTTTGGAGGTTTATTTAAGCAATATTTTCGCCGCGAACGCCGCCATAATATCAAAATCGGACGCGTGTTCGGGTAGTGGCACGGGAAGTTCCAGCGGGTCGCAGATTCCGCTCGCAGTGCGGATTGAGCGGGAGAGCGAGAGCGTGATTTTGTCCTCGGTGCGGGAGGTGATGAAGACGGTGCTTTTTTGGGATAAACCACAATCAATGAGCTGAATTCCGCGCGGAATTTTTCCTCGGAAAGTCTCGCCGTCAACAATTACGCCGAGAGCGGAGGTTATTTCAGCATCTGCGGATTCACCGAGGATCACCGCCGCGTCGGGACAGTTTATCTGTGCAAAACACGGCGCTTTAATCACCGAAATTCCCGTGAGAAACCGCTCCGTGCGGCAGTTTCCGACAATCACAGCAAGTTGCATTTTTCCGCCTCCAAAAATATAGTAAATGTATTTTATGCGAAATTCCGCGAATAATACGGTTAAATCGGAGAAAGGAATTGCGAAAATGGAACACAATTCGATATGGCAAGATGTTAAGCTTCCCGAGTTTCGGGAGGCACGCGGGAATATCAAAACGGACGTGCTGATTATCGGCGGGGGAATCGCGGGATTATTGATCGCGTACGAACTTCAGAAAAGCGGCGTAAAGTGCGTGGTCGCGGAGCGTAGAAGAATTTGCCGTGGCGTAACGGGGAACACCACCGCGAAAATCACCGCTCAGCACGGGCTTATCTACTCGAAAATTTCTAAAATGTACGGGAAGAATCGTGCGGCTATGTATCTCCACGCGAATTTGAACGCTGTGAAAAAATACGCGGAATTGTCGCGAAAAATTGACTGCGATTTTCACCGCTCAGAGAGTTTTCTGTACTCGCTTGATAACCGCGCCGCGCTGGAATCCGAGCTTTCCGCGCTGGAGTCCTTAACGAAAAAGGGGGTTCGATTCGCCGAGGTGACGGAGCTTCCGTTTAACACCGTGGGAGCGGTTGTATTCGAGAATCAGGCGATGTTCAATCCGCTGAAGCTCCTTGCCAAAATCTCTGAGGAACTTCAAATCTATGAAAACACGCACGTCATTGAGGTGAACGGTAAGACTGCTATGTGCAAACGCGCGAGAATTACCGCCGATAAAATCGTAATCGCGACACATTTTCCTTTTATCAATCGTTGGGGGAGCTATTACCTAAAGATGTATCAGAGCCGTTCGAGCGTGGTCGCTCTGGAGAACACGGCAACGCTTCGCGGGTATTATATGGACGAGAACGTTAATGGATTTTCGTTCAGAAATTACGGGGACTTGCTGTTGATTGGCGGCGGAGCGCATAAAACAGGCACTCCGTGTAAGTCCGTGGAACTTGTGGATTTCGCGAAAAGGGCATATCCGAAAGCAGTTTTAAGGAATTTGTGGAGTGCTCAGGACTGCATTACTTTGGATGGAATTCCCTACATCGGAAATTACTCACCGCTTACGCCTGATTTGTATGTGGCGACAGGATTCAATAAATGGGGAATGACCACAGCGATGGTTGCTGCGGAGATTCTGCGCGATAAAATCCTCGGAAAAGAGAACGGCGTCGCGGAAGTGTTCGATCCGGCGCGTTCCATCTGGCGTAAACAGCTTTGGGTGAACGGCTTTTCCGCCGTGAAAAATCTTCTCACTCCCACCGCGCCGCGCTGTCCGCATTTAGGATGCGCGCTGAAACGAAATTCCGCCGAGCATACGTGGGAATGTCCGTGTCACGGCTCTCGATTCACCGATGATGGGAAACTGCTTGATAATCCGTCCAACCGAGATTTAGATTAGAGCGTGTTCACATTAACGCTCAACACCCGTCTTTCGGCGAATTTTTCGCATAACTTCGTTGAAAATTCTTGATGTACATACAGTACATCTGCGAATTTTCGCCTCGTTCTGCAAAAAATCCGCTACGAAATCCGAGCATTTCGGTTAATGTGAACAAGCTCTAATTACGCGTTTCTCCTCGCTGATGGCGGGGAGAAACTTTGTTTTATAAGCCGATGATTCTCGCTGCTCCGGCAATTACAGCGCAGAACAGCAGTCCGCATACTGTGGGGATTACCACCGCCAACACCGCCCATTTGACGCTCCCTGACTCCTTTTTAATAGTCAGCAGGGAAGTGGAACACGGGAAATGCATAAGGGTGAAAATAATGACGCACACCGCCGTTACAACTGTCCAGCCGTTTGCGGTGAATAGCTCCAGCATTTGAGCGGAGGAAATTTCCGTCAGCGCGCTTGTTTGCATGTACATCATCGCTATCAGCGGTATTACGATTTCGTTTGCCGGCAGTCCGAGCAAAAAAGCCGTAAGAATTACGACGTCCATTCCGAAAATTTGTGCGAACGGGTTCAGAAAATCCGTGATGTAAGTAAGTATCGGAGTTCCGCCAACGGATACATTCGCCAGAGTCCAGATGATCGCTCCTGCGGGAGCGGCTACCGCCGCCGCTCGACCTAGAACGAACACGGTTCTGTCAAGCAGTGACCGCACCAGAATCGTTCCGATTTGCGGTTTCCTGAACGGCGGTAGCTCCAGTGTAAAGGAGCTTGGTTCGCCCTTGAGAAGCGTTGCTGAGAGAATCTTCGATACAAGGAACGTCATCAGAATTCCGAGGAGAATCACCACCGTGAGTATCGCCGCTGATAGTAAGCTTGACGCAAATCCGCCGTTTATTCCGATTCCGCTGATAATAAACAGCGATATAAGCGTGATTATCATCGGAAATCGCCCGTTGCACGGCACGAATACGTTGGTAAGCATTGCTATTAAACGTTCTCTCGGGCTGTCTATGATTCGACAGCCCACTAT
>CAYZQU010000173.1:4137-4407 GCA_964480645.1 uncultured Ruminococcus sp.
GGATATACAATTTTGCTACACAATAAATAAAATAATGCGAATTAAATCCGCCACTTAATTTTAACTTCTCCGCTCGGCAAAATCGTTATTCGCTCGATTACCGAAGCAATATACATTCTGCCTTGGATAACGTCCGACGATTCAAGCAGTTCACTGCATATCGCGAGGTTTTTTAGCCATTCGGTGCGTCTGTCGGGAATATCCGGTGGGAGCTTGTCAATCAAATTCTCCAATCACCCGCGCTCGTCTTCCAGTTCGCGTAGCCGTATT
>CAYZQU010000174.1:0-3597 GCA_964480645.1 uncultured Ruminococcus sp.
GATACTGAATGGCATAACGGATACGCCGTCTGTAAAACTCGCGGTCAAACTTATCGTTTGCGTTTCGGGAAATCACCCGCACACGGATTTTAGAGCGGTCGTTGATGAATCCCGTGCCGAGAAACCGATTTTTCGCGCTGAAAACGTCCACCAAATCGCCGTTTTCATACTCTCCGACAACCTGCGAAACCTCATCGGAATACACCCACGGATGTCCGCAGCGTAAGGCTTTTTCGCCCTTTGGGGAAATGATTGCTTTGGGAAATTTACGTTCCATTTTACTCCTTATTTAAATTTGCAAATCGCGAACCGTGCAAACGAGTTAACACTCGTTTGCACTAGCCTCGCCTTGAAAACTCCGCTATGCTACGTTTTCAAGGCGGCTTTCGCGATTTGCCTGCTCCGCCATTACGTTTCCTTATACTGCGCCACGGAAATACAACCCGCGAGTGAGCTTTCCGGTGGGCTTTTCCGCGCGTTTATACATCTCATAGATAGGCTTTATTTCACTCTCCGTGGTGAATTTGAGAATAACAAAATCAAACTGCCGCAAAATCGACGGCTTATCACTGAGAATCAGCACATCGGGATTAAGCATCTCCACGCTGTTTCCGCCACACAGCACGGGGATTTCCGTACCATGGCGGTCGAAAATCGACTTTCCGCACGGATTTTTTATTCCGCACGGCTTGCCGTTTGCGATTGGACACCGCCTTGTCAACATCAGCGGAAGTCGCCCATACGCGACAATCCCCTTTGGGCGCGGCGAGTTTATCTCCGCAAGCGTTGCCGCTGTGCCCTCGAATGATAATGTAATGTCCCAAAAGCCCAAATCAGAGCAAACCCGAGCCGACAACGAATTTAGCACGTTCATTCGATAACCGCCCAGAACATTGAATCTGCAATGTTTCAACAACCGCGCGTGACCCAAAGTATGCGCCAAGCCATTGTTGAAGCCCATTTCGCGTAACTCTCCCAATCGCGCCGCCGTTTCCTCCTCGCAATCCGAGAGAATCAGCGGCGGAATAACAGCGATTCGCCGCTTATCGGGAGTGTTCTCGTCCAACAAGTTCATAGGCGCGTAAATCAAATCGAAATCCAACTCTAAAGCCTGTCGAAGCTGCTCCGCAGTTACAACCTCCGCGCGGTAATTTATGGTGTCCTCAGTTCTGGGCGCGGCTTTTGGCGGCAAGAAATCCCAAATGTTTCGCTCGGTTATGCAATATTCGGGGGTGGAATTCTGAAATATCGTCTGTTCCGCGTTATCGCAGACTTCCCGCCGTAACGCGTTCAAATCCGCCGCAGAGACATATAAACCATTATCGACCTCAGCCGTTATTTCTCCCGCGTAAAATTGCGTTCCCCCGAGTTTTGACATACGCGAAATCACATCATCGGCGGTAATTGGTTTAGAGCTTGCTTCTTCGGGAATAACCTCGGTAAACGCAATCATCGTGGAAGTTAAAAACGAAGCTGTTGCGGTGATTTTCTCGCCGCGCTTGATTTTCACGCTTATATCCAGCTTGATTCGCGGAAATTCCGCTTTGTAAATCTCCTTGATTCCCTTGAGAGCGTTTACGGAATTTTCCACATCCTCTTTGCCGCGGATTCCGTTCATATCGCTCATAGAGCCGTCATAGTACCCCTCGGTAAGCCCTCCGCGCGAGAAAATACCCGAAAGCCGCGCAAAATCGTAATCCGCGCCATCAAGTGATTTTCGGCACGCGTCCACCGCGCAGGCAACGTACTCGGGGCGTTTCATTCTGCCCTCTATTTTGAACGACGAAATTCCCTCAAGCTCCGACAAGTGCGGAATCAACGACATATCCCTGAGTGAAAGGACATTGTGACGCTCCCCGCAGGTAAAATCCAGACGACAGGGTTGGGCGCAAAGACCGCGATTGCCGCTTCTACCACCGAACAGACTGCTCATATAACATTGTCCGCTGACGCTAACGCACAAAGCACCGTGAACAAACACCTCTAACTGTGCGGAGGTGTTTTTATGGATTTCCTCAATTTCGTATTTGGAAAGCTCCCGCCCGATTACCATGCGCGAATATCCCAGCTCCTCTGCGGCGAGAATGCCCGAAACACTGTTCAATGTCATCTGTGTGGAGGCGTGAATCGGAAGCTGCGGCGCAATCTCCCGTGCCAACCGCGCCGCGCCGAGGTCCTGCATAATCAGACCGTCCACGCCGCAGAGAGCCGCAGTCTTCACACATTCGGCAAACTGCTCCAACTCGCTGTCGTACACTAAAGTGTTGAGCGTTACATAAAATTTCACACCGCGCCTATGACATTCCTTAATGGCTTCACGAAGCTGTTCATCGGTGAAATTCTCAGCGTTTTTCCGCGCGGAAAAGCGCGTCATTCCGGCGTAGACCGCGTCAGCACCACTGTTCAAAGCCGCCGAAAGAGATTCATAACCGCCAAGCGGCGCTAAAATCTCGTTCATAGGGTCAACTGCCCGTCCTCAAGCATTTCCTTGAGTTGCTTTTCTAATGAGGAATTTGTTTTTTTCAGCCCCTTGTTGTCTTTTGTAAGCTCCGCGTTTTTGAGATTCAACTCGTCCAGTTGCTTTTTCATCTCGGATAATTGATTCTGCAAATCCTCTTTGCCGCCCTCTGCGGATTTCAGTGCCGCGTTTTCGCTCTCAACCTGCGAGAATTTCACCTTCAATTCGTCCAATTCACGCGCGCATTCGGCGGATTTTGCAAGCTCCTTATTCTGCTTGTCCAACTCGTCATACGCGGAGGAAAGCTCCTCATAATCCTTGGAGAGCGTTTCGGACTTCTTCTCGCTGTCGGTGATACGCGCCAATAGCTTCTCATTTTCGGCTTTTAATTTCTCGGATTCCTTGCCCGATGAATCGGATTTCGCTTTTTCAAGCTGTGACCTAAGATTCTCATTATCGGACTTCAGCTTGTCGCACTCTTTCTCGGCGGCGTTGGCGCGGGCATCCTCGCGATGATATGCCTCCTCGAAATTCTGCGCTTTTTCCAACTTCTCAGAGAGACGCTTATTTTCCTCAATCACGGTTACAGTCTTGGACTGCTCCTTTTCGAGCGCGGCGATGCGCTTGTCACGCTCGGCAATCTGCTTTTTCTGCTCGTCGAGTTTGGCGGTGTTATCCTTTGCCGCCGCCGAAAGCTGTAAATTTTTCTTTTCAAGGTTATCTGAAAACTTCTTCGCGTCCTCAAGCTCTTTCTTAATCAGCCCAAAATCAGTGATTTTATCGTTTGCGCTCTTTAATGTTTCAGCGAGCTGTTCATTCTTTCCCTCTAACTCGGAAAACCGCTTAGTGAGTTTTTCATGCTCCTCGGCGATTTTTTTCAACTTGGCGTTCTCGGATTTCAATATCTTATTCGACTCTAACGCTTCCGCCGCAGAATCCTCGCCCTTTTTCAGGTGTTCCACCAACTTCTCAAGAGCGTCACAACGCGCGCGCAAATCCGTGATTTCGTTAAAGCAATCAAGTGCGGACAGCACGGCGGCGTCCTCCTTGCCAAAATCCATACCCGCGGAGCAATACTCGGAAATCATTTTTTCGGTGGCTTTAGCCGCTGCTATAAGCCTATCGGCATCATCGGTCTT
>CAYZQU010000174.1:3607-4396 GCA_964480645.1 uncultured Ruminococcus sp.
GTTATATAGTATATAATTCACCCTGTCTGTGGCTGGATGAATTTGGGGCTTATATACTGATTGAAAAAAGTACTTATTTATATTATACCACAACATTTTGTGTATTTCAAGGGGTTTTGTGATTTTTTTGTCACAAAAGAAACAAATTGATTTCAAACGTTCCACAAGTAATCCCCCGCCATTGGCGAGGGATTAGTTATATAACATTTTCCGTCAATCATCGTATTCTTCGCGCTTCTTCATTACGCTGAGATACGCCGGACGGATTATCTTACTTGCCGTGGTGAGTTCCTCGATACGGTGAGCGCTCCAGCCAACGATACGCGCAATCGCGAAAATTGCCGTGAACAGCTCATTCGGGATTCCGAGCATATCATACACGAAGCCGCTGTAAAAGTCCACATTCGGAGATACGCCTTTCATAATCTTGCGTTTTTGCGCGATGAGTTTGGGCGCGGCTTCTTCTACATATTTATAAAGAAGCAGGTCGTCCTCGCGGTGCTTTGCCGCCGCCAACTTTTCGACATACGCTCTGAAAATACGTTCGCGCGGATCTGACAGAGAATACACCGCGTGACCCATTCCGTAAATCAATCCCTTGTGGTCGAACGCTTCGCCCGCAAGTATTTTCCCGAGGTAGTCGCTTACTTCATAGTAGTCCTTCAAATCATGAACATTCTCGCGGATATTCTGCATCATTTCCATAACCTTGATATTTGCGCCGCCGTGCTTAGGTCCTTTAAGCGAACTCATTGCCGCCGCTATCGTGGAATATGTATCCGAACCCGA
>CAYZQU010000175.1:0-4393 GCA_964480645.1 uncultured Ruminococcus sp.
CGGTAGAAGTCGCTGTTCTCGACCTCCATACAGGTAACGGCGAGCATACACGCCTTTCCCGCCTGTGTGGCAAGCCGATAAGACTTGACCGTTCCCGCGCATACGCCGTCCTTGCCGTTTACGGTGATAATAACGCTCTCGGCGGCACGGATTCCCTCGTACAGTCCGCCTACGAAATCGAATCCGCCCGGAGCGTCTATAACGTTGATTTTCACGTCATTCCATGTCATATTGGCAACCGCCGCGTTAATGGAAATCTTACGCTTAATCTCCTCGGCGTCGAAGTCGCAAACGGTGTTTCCGTCTGCGGTATTGCCCATTCTGTCCGTCAAGCCGCACTTAAACAGCATTGCTTCGGCAAGGGCGGTCTTTCCGCTTCCGCCGTGCCCCGCCAGAACGATGTTTCTGATACTGTCCGCTGTGAATGTTTTCATTTTAATATGTACCTCCGGGTAATAAATTTCGAGTGATCCCCATAAGTAAACGTGAATATCGGGAACTTTATAACTATTATACAACTAAAACTCACAAAATGCAAGTGTTTTTGTGAATTTTTTCGGAAAACTTTTATAATTGTCTACCAAGAATTTCCTCCTGAAAACAATCAATGAAATTTCAAAAAACCTATTGATAAGCAAACTATCTTGTGGTACAATATACTAAACGAGGTAAAAATACCTTGTAGGCAATCTGCATAGGAGGAAACAACAATGAAATTTAATGGTAAAAAGACAATTATGGCTGCCGCGCTTTCGGCAATTGTTGCGGCAGGCTCGTTTGGCACGGCGATAACGGCAAGCGCGGAGCAAACTTATTCGATCGGCGAAAGGACGACACGGCTGTCAGGTTCGTGGGATGGCGTCAGTACATACTTGGTTGATTCTAACGGAAACCAGTTTAGCAGTAGTGATGCCGTGCTGGGGAATTCATACAGTTATTATTAACGTGCCGTCCAATTGTAGTCCTCTTCTAAAAGTTTGGATCATGGGCGATGAAAGCACGGCTATTTATCCCAACTCTACCGGCACTATTCGTTACACATTTACTATGCCCGCACGTAATATAACTAATCAAGAGATACTCGGAGAACCGGGTTCTCTTACTCCGCCGACTCCTACTCCCACACCAGACCCAACTTCCACACCTACTCCCGACCCCACTCCGACTCCCACACCCGACCCAACTCCAACTCCTACACCCGACCCCACTCCGACATGGAAAAAGGGCGATGTAAATCTTGATGGTTATGTAAACGCTCAGGACGCTACACTCGTTCTCAAACATGCGGTAAAGCTGAAAATTCTCACGGGTCAAAGGCTGTTAAACGGCGATATGAACGGCGACGGTCATGTAAATGCCGCAGACGCGACCGAAATCCTTAAGACTATCGTAGGGCTTTCTTGACTCGGAATTTCAACAACTTATCTTTTTCTACCGTCCCCGAATTTCGGGGGCGGTTTTGTGTGATTATCCGAGAATTCCTCATAAAAATTCAAAATCCGCTTGAAATTCCATGGCGAATGTTGTATAATTATAGTGAACGTCAAAAATAAATTTGACTTTCACTATAATTAAGATCAAAATTGCCTCGCGCATACGTTCGTTGGCGCTCAATCCGCGCGTATCGGCAAATAGTAAACGATAAATAAATTTGTCGTTTACTATATAATGAGAAGTTATTTCAAAAAGGACTGATTTCTATGATTATTTTACCTCAGCAAATAACCGAGGTTCTGGAAAAGCTGGAAAACGCGGGCTTTGAGGCGTATATTGTCGGGGCTTGCGTGCGTGAGCTGATTCTGGGACGAAATCCGCAGGACTTTGATGTTGTGACGAACGCGGAAATCAACGACATTATGTTTACGTTTCGAGATTATCGGCTCTCGGAGGAGGGCAGAGAACGCGGAGAGATTCTTGTCACGATTCTTGGAATGGTGGTGCAAATCTCGCCCTACCGCCGCGAGGTTGTCGGGAATCGCGTGATGTACGCGGATTCGCTTGAAACCGACTTAAAACGCCGCGGTTTCACTATGAACGCGATGGCGTATTCCCCCCGCGAGGGACTGATTGACCCGTATGACGGCAAATCCGCTCTGACCGGCGAGATAAAGCAAATCGTAGCTATCGGCGAAAATGTCACGGTGAACACCAAGTCCGAGGTTACAACAGTTTATGATATGTCGGGAAGCTTCACGATAAAGCCCTCACGACTTCTTGAAGCGATTCGCTTCTGCTCCGAGGACGAGTACGAAATTGAGGAGAAAACCCGCGATTGTATGCGTGCAAACGTCTCCTGCTTCGACTACGCCGACGCGGAATCAATCCGAACGGAGCTGGAGCGCATAATAATGGGAAAATTCGCCGCACGTGCACTCGAACAGAACGCGGATATCCTGAAACGCGTTCTCCCCGAAATCGAGCCGTGTATCGGATTGAATCAATGCTCAACGCACCACGAATTCGATGTTTGGACGCATATCGCGAAATCTGTAGGATTGGCGATTCCCGAGCCTGAAATCCGCTTTGCTATGCTTTTCCACGACCTCGGCAAGCCCGACTGTATGTATCTCGACTATGCGGGGCACGGGCATTTCAAAGGGCACGGAGAGCGTTCGCGTCTTCTTGCCGAGGGAATAATGCGCCGCTTGGAATTTCCACGGAATATGTCCGAGGAGATAAGCTGGCTTGTCTATCACCACGATGTTCCGATTCCCGAGGACAGGCGCGAGCTTAAAGCGCTTATCCGTGAGCTGGGTCCGACTGATTTGAAGAACCTGCTTCAATGTGAAATCGCCGACAGCCGCGCGCGCACCGAGGATACCGAGCCGCCGCAGACCGTGAAACTGCGCGCTTCGCTTGCCGCGCTGAACGAGATTCTGGAAACGGGAGAATGCTATAAGATAGACCAACTCGCCGTAACCAAGCGCGAACTTCTGGAACGTCGTTTTGTGGAAACCGATTCAGAAGCGGAGCAGCTTATGAATGTGCTGTTTGAAATCGTTCTGGATAAGCCATCGTTCAACAATCGGCTTATGCTCCTCGATTTGGCTGAAAAGAGCAAGTCCAGACTGGAGCAAATTGAAGCCGACAGACGCGCCGCCGAAGCAGAACGCCTTGAACGGGCAAAGAAAAACGTTGACCGCCGCTCCGAGCCTATTTTCACCAAGAGGAAGAAGTTGTGAAATTTCTCGGGAATTATCTGTATTACCGCCGACGGATTATCATAGTGATCCTGACGGTCGGGGCTGTTTTCGCACTGTTTATGCTGTTGTACGGACTTCCTCTGCACGCGGTGGTATACGCAGGAATTATCTGCGCGGTAATTACCGCCGCTGCAGCATTTGGGGACTTTCGTCGATATTGGCAGAAATTCCGCATTCTGAAGGGGCTTCAGGACGAGATTCTCCTTACTCTCGAGCATCTCCCCGAATGTGACAATGAGATTGACGAATGCTATCATGAGCTGATAGAACAGCTACATGATGAAACTCAGACGCTTGTCACCAACGCCGACCAACGCTATAATGACGCGGTAACATACTTTACAATGTGGGCGCACCAGATTAAAACTCCGATTGCTGCAATGAGTCTGCTTTTACAAGGAATGGACACGGAAGAATCCCGTGAGCTTTCCGGGGAGCTGCTGAAAATCGGGCAATATGTGGAAATGGCTCTGTACTATATCCACATGGACAGCGAAAACAGCGATTATGTGCTGAAAAAATACCCGTTGGACGGGATAATCCGCGCGGCTGTGAGAAAGTTTTCACCGCAGTTCATAAGAAAACGCGTAAAGCTTGTCTATGAGCCGTGCGATTACGATGTTCTTACGGACGAAAAGTGGCTCTTGTTTGTTGTGGAGCAGGTGATTTCAAACGCGCTGAAATACACAAAAAAGGGCAGTGTGACAATCACTATGCTGTCGGATAATTTGCTGTCAATCCGCGACACGGGAATCGGGATTCCGCCGGACGACCTGCCCCGTATTTTCGAGCGCGGATACACCGGAAACAACGGCAGAGGGACGTTCAACAGCCCAAGTATGAACGCCCAATCTTCCACGGGAATTGGACTGTATCTGTGCCGCCGAATATGCCGCGCGCTCGGACACGAAATTACCGTTCAGTCCGACAGTACGGGCACGGAGGTGCTGATAAGGCTGACCCCCGCCGATATTGACACGCGGGAATAGTTGATAGTGTATGATTAATAATGTAGAATGGATAATGGATAATTAATATCCGCGAAGCGGACACCATAACTGTAAACTTTACACTGTCAACTGTCAAATTGCCCCTTGACATTTTGGGGAAAATGTGGTATTCTATTAAGTAGTAAGTAAATTATAGTGAACGTCAAAATAAATTTGACGTTCACTATAATTAAGATCAAA
>CAYZQU010000176.1:0-4373 GCA_964480645.1 uncultured Ruminococcus sp.
GCGAGGCAATTTTGATCTTAATTATAGTGAACGTCAAATTTATTTTGACGTTCACCATAAACGCTGGGGTTTGCTCGGTATCCCGGAGTGTGGAGATATTGAACAGGCTCTTAGGGGCGTACCCGCTGTACGCCCCTGTGTTGTATTGGAGGAATTGTATTGGCAAAGGTAATTGCGATAACCAATCAAAAGGGCGGAGTCGGCAAAACCACCACCTGTTCGGCACTGTGTGGAGCTTTGATTGAGATGGGGAAACGCGTTCTTGCCGTCGACCTTGACCCGCAGGGAAATTTGAGTTTCAGTCTTGGCATTGAGGTTGAGGATAATTTTACTATTTATGACGTGATGAAGGGCAATTGTGAAATTAACGATGCTATTGTTCACGGAGAAGTGTGTGATGTTGTTCCATCGAATATCCTGTTGTCGGGTTTGGAGCTTGAAATGACGGGCGTGGGGCGAGAATACGTGCTTCGCGAACAGCTTACCGGGATTAAAAAGAACTACGACTACATTATTCTTGATACACCGCCCGCGTTGTCCGTACTGACTATTAACGCTTATACCGCGTCGGACGAACTGGTGATTCCGATGTTGTGTGAGATTCTTTCTCTCCAAGGAATCGCTCAACTTCGTCAGACGATTTTCGCGGTTAAGCGGTACTACAATAAGGGGCTTTGTGTGCGCGGAATACTGTTGAATAAGTACAATCCGCGATATACGCTTACAAAAGAGGTCGAGGAGTTGGCGGGCGTAATCGCCGAGCAGCTAGATACCACGATTTTCAACACTAAAATCAGCGCGGGTGTGACCATTGCTGAAGCTCCGGCGCATGGTGAAAGCATTATCACTTACTCGCCGAACAGCAAGGCGGCGAAAGAATTCCGCGCGTTTGCCAAGGAGTTGACCGCTCCGAATAAGGGCGCAAAGGTTTCCAAATGAGTAAGAGAAATAAAAAATCCGCGGAAGCGTCTGCGACGAAAGCGGAGAATGGCAAGGCGGCAAAAAAGATTGAGAAATCGGACAAGTCCCTGAAAGCCACTCAGAAATCCGGAAATAAGACTCCGCAGGTAATGCGGCTTGTGGAGCGCGACAAGGGCGCGAATCTTGTGTTGATGGCGGGAAAAAGCCGTGTTCCAAAATCACTTCGCGGCAAAGAGCCGCTTTCGGGATTCGCGGCGGGGGAGTTTGAGGATGCCGAGGATACGGTTGTGGTGAACATCACCGAGCTTGCGATAAATTATGAGGCTCCGCTGATCCTCGACAGGTTTAACGCGTGTTCTTGTGATAAGTGCGTGGAGGTGTTCTCTATGCGAATTGCCGAGCGCGTGCCTGTGAGGTTTGCGCGGGTAAGCCGCGCCGCGCAGTATTGCAGTCTTTCGGAGCGCAACGAGCTTTCCGAGCGGGTTGAGCCTATGCGGAGAATCGTTCTCTCGGAGATGACGAGGGAGCTTATTGGGAATAAACAGCGGTGCTTTCACGATGAGAAGTCCTGAGTCGTAAGCGCATTGGAGCGAACGGTTATATTTTCGCCAAAAATGGCAAATAATAGATAAAAATGTAGGAGAACAACTATGGCATTGGATATTGGAATTGATTTGGGGACAGCAAACATCATTATTACTATCGCGGGTCGCGGAATCGTACTTAACGAGCCAAGCGTCGTGGCTTATGACAGGCGAAAAAAGGCGGTAGTTGCGGTTGGCGCGGAAGCGTACAAGATGATTGGTCGCACTCCCGAATATATAGTGGCGGTCAGACCGCTGAAAGATGGCGTTATCTCGGATAATGATATGACGCAAGCTATGATTCGCGAGTTTATCAACATTGTAAACGGCGGGTTTATGGTCAAGCCGCGAGTGGTGCTTTGCGTGCCAAGCTCTGTGACGGACGTTGAACGCCGCGCCGTCGTTGAGGCGGCACTGTCGGCGGGCGCACGCAAGGTGTTTCTTATTGAAGAACCGATTGCCGCGCTTATCGGCGCGGGTGTGGATATCTCCAAGCCCAACGGAACTATGGTTGTGGACATCGGCGGCGGAACTTCGGATGTGGCGATTGTTTCTTTCAACGGAATCGTTCAATCGCGCTCCGTCAAAATGGCGGGAAACAAGTTTGACGCAGCAATTGTGCGTTATATTACGCAGAAATACAAGATTCTTATAGGTGAAAAAACGGCGGAAAAGGCGAAAATGGAAATCGCCAACGTCTTTAATCCTACCGGAGAAAAGAAGATGATAATTCGCGGGAGACATCTACTGAAAGGACTTCCTGAGAGTCTGGAAATTTCCGACTTTGATTTGTATGAGTCGCTTCATGACAACGCTATGGAGATTGTGGAGCAGGTCAAGACGGTTCTGGAAACCACTCCGCCGGAGTTGGTCGGCGATATTCTCAGTAACGGAATTTTGCTGACGGGCGGAGGAGCAATGCTTGGCGGACTACCCGAACTGATTTCGGATGTGGTCGGCGCTCCGTGCTTTGTTGCGGAAAATCCGATTGAATGCGTTGCGCGCGGCGTGGATGCGGCGTTTAAGATGTCTGAGTCGTTGTTGGACGGGTTCGAGCAGGTTCAGCTGTATGGATTTCATTGATTGACATAAAGGAGAACAAAATGGTAGTTACACCTAAGGTACGCGGATTTATCTGCACCACGGCTCACCCCGTGGGCTGTGAAACAGCGGTTCGTAATCAGATTGAATATGTGAAAAAACTCGGAAAGCTTGACGGCGCGAAAAAAGTGTTGGTTATCGGCTGTTCGATGGGATATGGGCTGGCTTCGCGGATTTCGGCGGCGTTTTCGTGCGGCGCGTCTACCGTGGGCGTTATGTTTGACAAGCCCGCGCCCGCTTCGGGTATCAAGACGGGAACATCGGGCTGGTACAATACCAAGGCGTTTGAGAAGTTCGCCGCCGAGGAGGGTTTGTACGCGAAGACCGTTAATGGCGACGCGTACTCCGATGAGGTGAAAAAAGAGGTCATTGATATTATCAAGCGCGATTTGGGTAAGGTGGATATGGTGGTGTACTCCCTCGCCGCGCCGCGCAGAACTGTCGGCGATACGGTTTATAAGAGCGTGTTGAAGACCACAGGCGCTCCATATACTAATAAGAGCATTGACTTACGGAACAACTGTATTACCGAAATAACTATTGAACCCGCCACCGAGGAGGAAATCGAGGCTACCGTCAAGGTTATGGGCGGCGAGGACTGGGAGGCATGGATTGACGCGCTTAAGGCGGCGGACGCGATTGAGGATAACGCGCTGACGCTTGCGTATAATTACATCGGTCCGGAAATCACACACCCGATGTACTTTGATGGGAGTATCGGCAGAGCGAAACAACACTTGCTTCTAACCTCCAAAAAACTCAATGAGAAGGGCGTTCGCGCGTTTGTTTCGGTGAACAAGGCACTGGTTACGCAGTCAAGCGCGGCAATTCCCGTTGTTCCGCTGTATATCTCGATTCTTTACAAGGTGATGAAAGAACACGGAAACCATGAGGGCTGTATTGAACAAATGCGCCGTCTGTGGGGAAAGCTGTTTGGCGGAGAGCTGGGGTTGGATTCCGAGGGGCAGATTCGTATGGACGACTGGGAAATGCTCCCGGAGATTCAAGACGAGGTGAAGCGTCTGTGGGACAATCTTACGCAGGAGAACTTCAAAGAATGCACCGATCTTGACGGTTACTGGCACGATTTTTACGCGCTGTTCGGGTTCGGGTTTGACGGCGTGGACTACGACGCGGATGTACAAGTATAAAAACGAATCTCCCCTTTTGATGGGGGAGATTCGCTTGCTTATCTGTGGGTAATGAAACCTATAAACATCATTGAC
Source organism: uncultured Ruminococcus sp. (assembly GCA_964480645.1). Lineage (GTDB taxonomy): Bacteria > Bacillota > Clostridia > Oscillospirales > Ruminococcaceae > CAG-115. The sequence continues at coordinate 3,833 of CAYZQU010000176.1, forward strand.
GCAGCGGTAGCGAGAACGTGGAATTTTTTCCCGGTAAGGTGTGTTGCAAATGCCATAATCTCGGCGCAGGCGCAGAATTTGTCCACCAACGTGATGATGAACGTTTCACGGTGGCGCGGAATACGCGGTGTCATCGGCCACATATGATTTACAATCATATCGCCCTCAAGTTCCGAAATCGGGAACGCGAGAGAAGCATTGTACAATGCGATGGAGGCGTGTTCCTCGGCGTGTGAGCGCAGTATCTTCTCGTGGGTTTTGCGGTCATAGAAGAACAAGTCGTGAAGTAGTCCCGCGCGCGCCCCGGAGCGAGCGTTCAGGTGGAGCTTCCGACACAACAGGAAGTTGTAATAGCTGACGTTCAGCGAATGCTGAAACCGCGTTGTTCCGAGATGATGCCCGAATTCACGCAGTTTTCTCACTTCCGGGCTATTCAATAAATCGTTTACACAAGTATAGTATTCCCGGATGTTCATAAGGTCCTTTTTGGATAAGACTGCTTTAAGCATTAAAAATCACCGTTTCTGTTTATTGTAAGAAT
>CAYZQU010000177.1:0-4268 GCA_964480645.1 uncultured Ruminococcus sp.
GCGTTTCGGATTTGCACTAATCGATATAGCCTTGCCTTGATTTATAACGTGCTAAACCTGCACTCGCCTGCCCGCATAAACACACCGCTGCGCGGTATGCTTATGCGGGGGCGCGTTTTGAATTTGCACTAATCGATATAGCCTTGCCTTGATTTGTAATGCGCTAAACCCGCACTCGGATAAGTCCTTTTGGTTATAATAAACACACCTACGTATTACCCGTTGATTTTGGTGAACCCCTCTCCCAGAACCTCGCTCGTTCCGGTTACAACCACGAACGCCCTCGGGTCAACCTCGTGAACCAGCCGCTTAACCTTGCTGTAAGCGTTCCGATGGACGGCGGTCGCGATTACATTTCGCTCGGCGCCGCTGTACGCGCCCTCCGCCTTAAACAGCGTAACGCCTCGACGCTGCTCCAACAGCCGCTTCGCGATCTCGTCTGTATTATCCGAAAACACAAATAAAAACCGACAATCGTTTCCACCATACAAAACAAAATCCATCGCCTTAGTCTGGGCGAAAATCGCGATTATCGCGTACAAAACCACGTTAATGTCGCGGTATGTCACCAGTCCGCCCAACACAACGATTCCGTCGATTGCCGCCTGAAGAACGCCAAGCCGCATTTCCGGAAATCGCCGTCCAAGCATTTTAGTGAGAATGTCCGTACCGCCGGTTGTTCCCTCGCTGCGATAGTTCAGCCCCATTCCGAAACCCATAATTCCGCCGCCGAACACTGCCGCAAGGATTCCATTTCCAACGTCCGCCTTATACACGGGAATAAACATCTCCGCGAGGTCGGTAAACACGGAAATCATTACCACAGCAATCAGCGTTTTCACCATCGTGGACTTGTTCAGTCTGATAAATCCCGCGATAATCAATGGAATATTAAGCAACAGAATCAACGTGCCCACCTTGATTGGAGCAAACTCCGCGATAATAACCGCGATTCCCGTCGCGCCGCCCGGAGCAATGCCGTTCGGCGAAATAAAAATATGAACTCCCAGCGAGTACACCGCCGAGCCAATGATTATTACAATGATGTCACGAATCCACCTAATAATCGTTGACTTCATTTTACCTCCAACGCGTCCTCTAACGGAAGTGCCGAACAAATCGCGTCAAACAGCGTATTCAGACGCTGTTGCTGCCCCGTTAGGCTCAGATACCCGAAAAGGGCTTCCAAGGCGGTCGCACGACGATATTCCGATGGCTTTGCACTTTTCGGAACGGAGATTCCTCCCGCGTTTCGTCCACGCCGCAGAATATCCGCCTCGCGTTCGGTCAGCAGCGGCTCAATCACCGCAACCGCCGCCGATTGATAACTCGCGCGAACGCGTTCCACCGCCAGATTATGCAGCCGCCCCGCGTTGGTCTGATGTTCAAGCACGATATGCCGCCGCACAAATTCCTCATAAACACAGTCGCCGTAAAACGCCAACACATTCGGGCTGTACGCGGCGGCTTGCTTTTCAGTCAGAAACTCCGCTGTCATTTGCACCTCAATATATAGTATACATAGCTGTATTCTTCGCTATGTAAATCAAACATATAGATTTCCTTGTTGATTTCGCCGATACCCGAGGATTCCTCGTCCTCACCCTCATATTGACGAATCAATTCGGTAATGGGATGGTAAATTCCATCAATCCAGTCGCTTTTCGGCGAAATGTAAAAATCGGAAACATCGAAGCCGCACTCCTTAGCCTCGCGAACCACGCGGTCAAGCGGCTCGGGACGTCCGAAACGCCGCTCCACATAGCATTTGGTATCGGGAGACGGGTCGATAAGCCAGCACAACGTGCGATAGACCGCGCACGCGCCGTGTCTGAGACTTTCGTGGAGTTGCTCAAGCCGCCGTGTTACGCCGTCAGGCTCCGCGCCGCCGTTATACCATACGAAATCCCAACCGCCGTCCATCACAGGAATTTCATAAATCCCCGCCATACACGCGTTCAAACCCGCGCTTACGGCGGACTCAACACGAAAATCCTCGTGGAATGCCGCCATAACGTCCGCGCCCGTGGATTCACATATAAGCCGTGGCGTGAATAAATCATCGCCACAAAACAGTGCCTTCTCCGCAAAAAAACGCCCGCACAGACGCATTACCTCGCGCGCGGTTTTCTCGCTTCCGGCAGTGGAACGCTCCATCTGCCGCGCCAAAAGATTCATCAATTCGCTCATTTTATGCACCTCCGAAATTTATCCCGCTCGGAAGTTTATTCATCTCTATCTGACATAATTGAACTCGAAATCATAAATGGAAACTACATCGTCCTCTTGGATTCCTTGCCGCTCCAGCTCGTCAATGATTCCGCTTGACCGAAGCACGCGCTGAAAATACTGAAGACTCTCATAGTCGTCCATATTCACTGTGGACAAAATCGGCGCAAGCCACTCTGCGTCCACTATATACACACCATCTTCCTTTTGGACGGTAAAGGAACGCTTTTGTTCGTCAATCCGCGCAATCTCCTCCAACGTCAGCGGAACAGCCTCGTACCGCTTTACGGGCGGCAATTCATCAAGCTTCGCAACAACCGCGCCCATAAGCTCATCCGTGCCCTGTGTTGTTGCCGCTGAGATTCGGAAAAACTGCAATCCCTTATCGGAGATGTACCGTTCAAACGCGGATATCTGCTCCTCGGTGGCGAGGTCACACTTGTTAGCCGCGACAATCTGCGGACGACAGCTAAGCTCCTCAGAAAAATTCGCAAGCTCGGTGTTGATTTTCTCGAAATCGTCAATCGGGTCGCGCCCCTCAATTCCCGAAACATCCACAACGTGAACAATCAGTCTGCACCGCTCCACATGCCGCAAAAAAGCATGACCCAGTCCAACGCCCTTGCTTGCGCCCTCAATCAGTCCCGGAATATCCGCCATCACGAACGACTTTTCACCGCGCTTAACCACTCCGAGAACGGGAGTGAGCGTCGTGAAATGATAATTCGCGATTTTGGGCTTGGCGGCGCTTACTACGCTTATCAGCGTGGACTTCCCAACATTTGGGAATCCCACCAACCCCACGTCCGCAAGGAGCTTCAACTCAAGTGTAACATCGAACTTCTCCCCGGGAAATCCGGGCTTCGCGAATCGCGGAATCTGTCGCGTTGGAGTCGCAAAATGCACATTTCCCTTGCCGCCTTTGCCGCCGCGCGCAACTATCACTGGCTCGTCGTCGGAAATATCCGCGAGGATACGCCCCGTGTGCGAATCCTTAATTATTGTTCCACGCGGAACGCGAATTATTGTCGGATCCATCGACTTGCCCGAACACCGTTTCGCGCCGCCCGGTTCACCATCGGGAGCGATGTACTTGCGTTTGTAGCGAAAGTCAATCAGCGTAGAAAGACTGTCATCGGCGACAAACACAATATCCGAGCCTTTTCCGCCGTCTCCGCCGTCCGGTCCGCCCGCGTTTACATACTTCTCACGGTGGAACGAAACCGCGCCGTTACCGCCATTTCCGGCTTTTATGGAAATATCTACCTTATCAACGAACATTGGTCGCCCCCGCCTTTCCTGATTATCTTACCCGTTGTCAACCGAAAAATACGCAAATAAGCCGGATTGGTATCCGGCTTAAAGCTCCCATAGTGAGCGTCAAAATAAATTTGACGTTCACTATAACAAGATTTCCATTAATTCACGAATCAGTCAGCCGCGTAAACACTTACTTGCTTTCTGTCGCGACCAACGCGCTCAAACTTAACCTTGCCGTCAACAAGCGCAAAGAGCGTGTCATCAGAACCGCGTCCCACGTTGTTTCCGGGGTGAATATGAGTTCCGCGCTGTCTTACGAGAATGTTGCCCGCAAGCACGAACTGACCATCGGCACGCTTAGTGCCAAGTCTCTTGGACTCGGAATCACGACCGTTCTTGGTCGAACCCATTCCCTTTTTATGAGCGAAATATTGCAAACTAATCTTAATCATTGCTTTATCCTCCTAAATAATCATCAGCTTGATTTTGCGATAATCCTCCGAAAGAGTCTCCAGATGTTGGTAAAACGCCGACAACAACCTCGCGGAAGGCTTGTCATACTTGAGAAGCCGCAGAGAAATGCGGTTTTCCTCGACTTTTACATCGGCATTCGCCTTAAAATTCTCGGTTATACAGTTACAGACCAACATCGTGCAGGAACTTACCCCCGCGCACACAATGTCATTTCCTTCTTCGCCGTAACCCGCGTGACCGCTTATCTCGAACCCCGAAAATGTCATCAAATCCTCGGAATCCGGATCTCTGAAATTGCCCGTTCG
>CAYZQU010000178.1:0-4263 GCA_964480645.1 uncultured Ruminococcus sp.
TATATTATACCACTTATTTCCCTTTTTTGCAAGATTAAATCAGTGTTTCCTTAACTCAGGTACGCACCACATATTTTTATGCGTTTAAGACCGAGATAATCAATGACCCCGCGCTTGACGCAGGGGACACGATACGCTTGCAAGGCGGTATAATCCATGGGACAAACAAAAATAATGACCTCATTGGGTTTATTACACATAATGTCTGGCGATACCGCGGACACCATGAAATAACCAATGCCGGGCAATGCCCGATTATATACGCGGAAGGCGGCGAAACGGCAGTTGCACTTGCCTCCGACACCAACGCTTTGGCGGCGAATGAGAATTCAGGTGAGTTGTATTACTTGCCCCCGAAATCACAGGCGGAAAAAGCTCTTTCTGCGGGAAACGCTCTCCCCGACCGAATAACCGACAATCAAAATGTAGAGGTAGTCGCAAGACGTTCGAATTTTAGTTTTGGGGATTTGGTATTTCACGAAAATAACGGTATTTCTTTTTATCCGAAAAGCAACACCAGAAAATATCCACCGCGCCCTTTAGACCTTGAAAAATATACACTTCCGTATGCGGAAATTGGAGTGTCATCATTTTCAGATGATGCCGTTTTAAGAATTACGCAATTTATCGGATATGAGCCATTTATACCAATATCTTTCCCTATCCCTTTTCCTTTAACGCGCACCCTGTCTTTTGAGGCAGACACAATCACATATACGGCAGGCGAAAAAACCTTTGACCTAACACAAGGCTCTGGCGGTGTTGAAAAAGAGTATGTTGACATGCAGGACGAATCCTATTTTGAGCAGTCCAAGGAGTACACAGACAGTGCCGTAAGTACGGTTGCCGAAAGCGTCACGCAGCTGAGCAGCTCATTGACCACGACCAACAATAAAGTGCAGACCAACACAACCGACATCGCGGAACTTCGCGAAGACATGAACGAGCTGCAGTCCGAATACGCGTACACAACTAAAATCGCGTTTAAGACGGGCGGTTTCGCGCTGACGTTCGCGGACAAAGACGGCAATGAGTTTGTCAATAATTTTAGCGTCACAGAAAGCGGCGGAAAAATTACGAAAATTGCCAACATCACGGCGGGAAAGGAGATTATGGTTACTTATGAATGACGATTATAAACGCGGATTTGTAACGGGGATGGCGATGAAGCCGCTATGCGTTACCACGGGTGGCGGGGAAGAGATTTTCGAAAACTTCTGCGGTATAACGGTTATTCCGGGTATCAAGTCCGACGAGGTTTACTGCGAACAAATCAATTTTGAGGAGGTCTGACAATGAAAACAATCACCATACCCGCGCAAGAAAGCGCAGCGGCACTTGCGTCCGCGTTCGCGAACGCGCTTGCCACGGAAATCGGCTGGACAGTTGACGAAGACGGGAACATAAAAAAAGACGGAGTCGATATATTTTTCAAGCCTTATATATCGAGTCCTAACGTCGGTTTAACTGTTTCAAACGGAATCATAAATCCGCAAACCAGTGCATACTGCCGATGGTCGGCAACAGATACTTATAGATTAGACCTAATCACCACGACAGGCGGTTCAATCGCCGTAGGAGTGGGTCTGGTGTCAAGTAATGTGCCGCGTTTCGGGACAATTATAACCCGCAACGAAGCAGGCGTGTATGTGGGGATTACGATATATTCAAACAATATTTACCAAATTCGCGGACTTGATACAGTATCAAAAAATATAAGATTATCCGTTAATAGCGATGCGGGCGTTAGCACGTCAATATTAAAGGCGGCTGATATATGGGGCGGAAAAAAGTTTAACGATTTGTATTATCTGATGTCCTGCCCGCTAAGGACGACCGACCTATCATTTTACATTAACAATAAATTTTACCGTGGTATAGGCGTATCAGATAGCTATATGTATTTTGCATTGCCTGATGATTAAGGGGGTAATAAATAAATGGACAGTACAATTATTGTCGCTCTGATTGGAGCGTTTGTGACAATCGGAAACGTGGCATTTACAGCATTGGCAAACCGAAAATCCAATATGAAAAGCGGTTTGCAGTGCCTGTTGCGATTGGAGATAATCCGCGCGCACGAAAAATATACGGACAGAAAATACTGCCCGATATATGCGCGTGAATCGGTAACCAAGGCGTATGACGCGTATCATGCGTTAGGCGGCAACGGAACAATAACAGAGCTGTATAACCAGCTTATGGCTCTGCCGACAGACAAGGAGGATTAGTATGAAAATCAACTGGCAAAGAAAATTAACGAGCCGTAAATTGTGGGTATCTCTCGCGGGATTTGTCGCGGGATTAATCGTGATTTTCGGCGGCGCGCAAGAGGACGCGGACAAGATAAGCGGCTCGATTCTGAGCGGCGCAGCGGTCGTCGGCTACATACTCGGAGAGGGACTGACCGACGCGTCCGCAGCGAACAAGAACGACAAGGAGGACTGACAGTGAACATCATTAAACACGGCAAACTGCCCGAAGAAAAAAGCACCACCAAGCGTTTCGAGTGTGCAAATTGTGGTTGCGTGTTTGAGGCGAATAAGGGTGAATACAAGGGTGCATCCCAATATAACGATTTTTATTTTTATTGTGAATGTCCCGAATGTAAGCACACATCTTATGGCAACCCGCGAAATGAATAAGGAGGGCAATAAAGATGAGTAAATTTGTACCAAGAACCAATGCTCCGTCCGAATCGGACAAGCACTGGATAAAAAACACGTGCGGCGGATTAAATGAGTGCCTGAAAATCAGCGGTAACTCGTGTCTGCCGAACTGTGTAGGTTACGCGTGGGGGCGGTTCTATGAGTTGATTGGCACGCGCCCGAAGCTCTCAACGGGTAACGCCGAAAACTGGTATGACAACACCGCTGACGGCTACAAGCGTTCGGACACGCCGAAGCTCGGAGCGGTCGCGTGTTGGCGAAAAGGAAAAGCGTTCAACGAATCGGACGGCTGCGGACACGTCGCAATTGTCGAGGAAATCAAGCCCAACGGGGATATTGTTTGCTCCAATTCCGCGTATGGCGGTTCGCGTTTTTACATTAAAACATATTCCAAGAGTGCAGGTTACAACTCCGGAGCATTGACGTTTCAGGGCTTTATTCTGCCTCCTGTGGAGTTCGAGGAGAGTCGTCCGGATAAACTGGCACAGGAGATAGTCCAAAAACTGACAGAGACCGGCTGCGGCTGGGAAGACGTGCAGGAGCGCGTCAACGAGCTGCTTGATTCCGTGCCGAAAAAGTCTGTTGATGAAATCGCAATCGAAGTAATTCGCGGTGACTGGGGCGCGGGTGAGGAACGTAAACGCCGCTTGACTGAAGCGGGTTATGATTACTACGCGGTGCAGAAAAAGGTAAATGAGACGTTGACAATAAGTAAATAATAACTACAATGGCGGGGTTAAAAGCCCCGCCGATATTTTATAAGGAGTGATTTTTTTGAATAGTCCAATTACAAGAATAGGCGGTAAAAAGCTGTTAAGGAAAACGATTTGCGAACGTTTCCCCGAGGATTTTGACAGATACATTGAAGTTTTTGGCGGCGCGGGCTGGGTGCTTTTTTACAAAGACCGTCACGCAAAACTGGAGGTCTACAACGACGCGGACGGAGAGCTTGTCAATCTGATGCGCTGCATAAAATATCACGCGGGAGAGCTTCAGCGTGAGATTGACGGATATTGTAACGCACGAGAGTTTTTCGAGGATATCTCGGTGCAGATAAATGTTCGCGGATTTACAGATATTCAGCGCGCCGCGCGATATTTCCTGCGTATGAAATTATCATTTGGCGCGGATGGCAGAACATACGGCTGCAACACTAAAAATTTGTCAAATGCAATCGAGTATCTGACAGACGTTCAACGTCGTTTATTATCCACGTCTGTCGTCATTGAACACAAGGATTTCGAGAATCTGATTAAGGTTTACGACCGTCCGAAAGCGTTATTTTACTGCGATCCTCCGTATCATACCACGGAAAAGTATTATGATGTGCAGTTTACGGAAGCGGATCATATCAGGCTGCAAAATACTTTGACAGCAATTAAGGGCAGATTTTTATTGTCATATAACGATGATGATTTTGTGAGAGACCTGTACAAAGGTTTTAATATATCGGCTGTGGAGCGAAATAACAGCTTGTCGGTCGGGAAATTTAAGGAACTCATAATCACAAATTACTGATTCGGTTTATTTTTTTTACGATGTGGATAACGGATTTTGTTACACTACGCAAACAAAATAAATCGGAGGTTTTTAT
>CAYZQU010000179.1:0-3867 GCA_964480645.1 uncultured Ruminococcus sp.
GGTACTCCATAAATATGTGCAAAATCTCATCGCGCACAACGGGGTCAAGTCCTGTTGTTGCTTCGTCCATAACAAGCAGTTCGGCATTATGTGATAACGCGCAGGCTATCTGGAGTTTCATCTTCATTCCCTTGGAATATTCGCCGATCTTCTTTTTCAGCGGCAGCTTAAAGCGTTCGAGATACGCGGAATACACGGCGTTATCCCACTTGGGATACAGACCCTCAAAGATACGCGCCATATCCGCTGCGTTGAATACATCATGAAAAGGAAGCTCGTCAAATACCACGGCAATGCGCTTTTTGATTTCAAGTTCGTCCTTGATGTGGTCTAGTCCCATCAGGCGAATTTCCCCATCATCAATATTCGTAATGTTGAGCAGACTGCGTATCGTTGTGGTTTTTCCCGCGCCGTTCTGTCCGATGAAGCCCATTATGCTTCCCTTTGGAACGCTGAAGCTGATATTATCAAGCTTGAAGCCCTCATAGCGTTTTGTCACGCCGGATATTTCAATAGCGTTTTCGTATTCGTTCATACTAATCCCCTCCATTTACAAGGTCGAGCAGACCGTGAAGCTCGTTGACGGTCAGTCCGATTTTTTTCGCTCTTTCGCCCGCTTCGGCAAGCAGTGCCTCAATAGCTTTTATTTGCTCCTCGCGGAAAAGTTCCATGTTTTGCGCTTTGACAAATGAGCCTTTGCCCGTATATGACTCGATAAAACCATCGCGCTCCAGTTCCTCATAAGCGCGCTTGGTTGTCATAAAGCTTATGCGAAGCTCCAACGCCAGATTTCGCATCGACGGCAACATATCGCCTTCTTTCAGCCTGCCTTCAAGTATCAGCGTTTTGATTTGGTCGGATACCTGTAAATAAATAGGCTTGCTGCTTGCGTTGCTGATGTTGATATTCATTCGGAATTACACTCCTTGCGATATAATTGTATAAATGCTATTTATACAATTATATCATTTCTGTTACACTTTGTCAAGGGTTTTTTGAAAATTTTTTTATTTTTTTGCACATACATATTTTCACTGATAAAAAATACGCGTGTATTAACATAAACACGCTCCAATCAAATCAATAAAAAAGCGAAAGGCAACCCGCCTTTCGCTTTTGTTTAAATGTTATTTGCCAATAATCACTGTTGACCGAGATCATCGGGATCAAAATAAACAGTATCGCCCTCAACTGTAAATCCTACGGTAGGAGTATAGTAACAGTTGCCATACACATCGTAAAGAGCCATTGAATAGCTGAAATCACCATCACTTAGCGGAGCGTACTCAATTGTTGGTTCGCCATTTACTGTGTATTCTCCGCCGCTTATATATGCTGTTCCGTCATCGGAAGTCGTAAGCCACAGCGGTTCTACCTTATCGCCGTCCATAAGAGGAACGGTTTCTCTCGCGGCGGCGCCCGTTTCGGAATCAATGCCCGCCCATGTGCCGATAATCTCGTATTCAGACGCGTTCCAATCGTACACTATGCGGAGATTCGTCCGCTCACCGTTCAGGAGTATCGGACAGGTGTAAACGGTTGTATCGTCCGTAACGCCAACGGTTTCAATTGCAAGCGGTATACCGCCCAGTGAAGTCCATGTTCCGTCAAAGTTATCCTTAAGCGTCGTCATATCGGAATCCATAATAATATCATCGTCCTCGCCGAGATAAACGCTCATTCCGTCAAGCTCATAAAACAGACTGCACGCGGCATAATTAAACGCGTCCGTATCGCCAAGTAGAACCGTGTACGAACCTTCTTCATCAAAGAACACATCTTCAACCGTGATAGCGGAATTATCGTTTACGGAGTTGAATCCACTATCCACTCCGATGTTCTCGTTCGCCGAATAGTCGTATTCCCAAAGATCGCCGCAGTCACCTACGATATCCGCATTGTTATAACCGTTCACATCGCCGCTGACAGTGCCGTAAGCCATCGCATCAACAAATCCGAGATAATATGCGCTTGTCGCAACGTCCGCAAAAATCGACAGTTCATCTGAGCCTTGCACCGACAGGGGATAGTATAGCGATAAACCGCCCACGCCCTTGTGTTGCGGACCGTTCACACTTGAAATCACCGCGTTTTCAAGCTTTTTTAATGTATCAGAGGCATTTGGCGCATAGGGCTGAACAGCGTTCAAAAACCCTTTCAAATCGACCATATTTGTGTAACCCTCGCTGCGGTTGTTTCCGCCAAAGTTATCGGAGTTGTATATCGCGCGCGCAATGTTATTTTTTTGATTGCTTTCGTACAATTCCTTTGCGGTGTTGTTGAACGAAACAAGCAGCTCATCGAGCTTAGAAAGATCGGTTATGGCAAACGTTGAGCCTTCATAATCATCATTGTCAATACAGTGTTGATAGTAACTCGGACATTGCATTTCCCCAAGAGCCGCACCATCAGCATCGGAATTCTCCGAAAGGAAATTCATAATGTCGGTATAATTCCAACCGCCGCCCGGCTCACATTCTTCGGAGGCAAACATATACCTCGCGTAAGGTACAAGAATATTCGCGGTTTCGAGAGTACTCATCAAACACGCGTCAAAGCCGATAAACTCAAACTTATCCGTCATTTTATCGTAAACGGAATTTAGCACGCTGTCTATTTCGCGCAGAGAAAGACTGTCTTTGTCGTGAAGTTCGTCAAAGCAAACTCCGTTTATACTTCCGCTGCCGTGATTCCAGAACACAAGTCCCATTTTCTTAGCGGGATATTTTTCAATTCCCCACTCGATGAAGCTTTTGAGGGTCGACGGGGCGCCCATGCTTGCGTCAGGCAGTTCGTCAACAAGCGCAATGTCGCCGTCAACGTTTTCATATCGCTGAATGGAAGTGTTGGAAAATCCGTTCGTCTTCCAATCATTCGTTCCGCCCATCTGGTACACGATACGTACCTTGTCGTTGTATTTTGCGCCCACCGCTTCGATGATGTCGTTGGTCGCCGCGCCGTAATTGCTTTCAAGGTCTGTGCCGCACATATAAACAAGAACGGTCCAACCATCGTCTGCCATTGGTTTTGACTCGGTGCGCTCGCGGCGATTTATCGCCAATTCGCCCGATTTTACCGAAATCATCGTTGCGCTGTTCGTAAAGTCACGTTCCACGGGTTCTCCGCCCATAACGTTTCCCGAAGAATCGGGGGTGCTTTCCACGGAATCCGAGGAAGTGGTGATCTCGCTGTTATCGTCACAGCCGGAAACCGTCATCAATATCGCCGCAGCGGCGATAGCGGAAATAATAGATTTAATCTTCATAAATCCTCCATTATGTATCAGCCGCCGAAATAGCCGCCGAAATTAAAGCCTGTCGGGAACGGGATAGTAAACATAAAGATCGTACCGAAAAGGAATCCCACAATAGCTATGCCTGTAATAAGCATACGATTCGGAAGCTTGCGGAATGTGCCGACAATACCGAGCATAAACAGTACTACCGAGTAAATGACCGTTACAAGATTGAACGTATCGCCCTTTTGATTGTCGTCCTGACCCTCTTTGAGAACCTCCTCGCTTTCCGCGATAAGTTCGCGCGCCTCGGTATAGTAGCTCTCTATGAAATCTTGATCGCTGAACGGACTTACAGTCGCCTTATCGTTATTGCAAACCCAGTCAATGATATTCTCTGCGGAAAAATCAAAGCTGTAATCAATCATTTCCGCCATTTCCTCGGAGAGATTATCTGCACAAATGAACTGTATTTTATACGCGTTTTCATACTGCTTATCCAAATATGCGGCGGCAGTGGCTTCATCATCGGTTTGCGCTTCCGCGTCGGCGGCGTACAATATGCCAACCTGATAATCGCTTATGAGATTCCACACCTGCATATCCTGCATAAGCGTCTGCGAAGCCTCGTT
>CAYZQU010000179.1:3877-4257 GCA_964480645.1 uncultured Ruminococcus sp.
CCTCGTTCCAGCGGGCGTTGCCGTCAGCGGCGAGGTTATTGCTTTTGGTGTAGTTCGTGGACATATTCCCACCATGAAGTGAGCCTATCCACGACGCCCAAGCCGTTGTGAGCGCGGTAACGCCGAGAAATATCGCGATAACTATTTCGAGTATATCTTCCTTGCTGCGTTTGGTCTTTTCAACTTTTTCTTCAGACATAATATTTACCTCCAATTAAAATAAATCGGACGCGTTAAAGCCTATAAAGTCGCTCACGTCCGATTCCTGAATTCACAGCGTAGTATTTGCCGTTGTTTTATATTATAGCACGCTTTACGACAAAAAGGAAGAACTATGTATGAAATGTACAAAATTTGTCCTGAATCGACAACAGGCTCTT
>CAYZQU010000180.1:0-4255 GCA_964480645.1 uncultured Ruminococcus sp.
ATTTGTACGAAAGAACTCAGGTTGAGGACATCAAGGCGCATAATTCCTATATCGGTCAAATTTCCGAGCAGATTTACAACTGCCCCGAAAGAGATGAGAATTCTTCTACGGAGCAAGAAATGGAGTTCCCCGAAATAGAGGAGAATTTTATGCGTCAAACACGAGTAGATTACAACAATCGTAAGCCTAAGGAGCGTAATTCGCACATCACCGAGGACGATGAGGCTTATCGTGTAATGGAAGAATTGGATATGAAGAAGCAAGAGGACGAGAAAGACAGCGGCGAGGAGAATTAATATGCATCTGGAAGAAAAAACCATTTCAAGCGAGATGATGTATGATGGTAAAATCATCAAACTGCTGTGTGATTCGGTGGAGCTGGAGAACGGCAAAACCGCGCTCCGCGAGGTGGTAAAACACCCCGGCGGAGTGGGAATCGTTCCGCTGGACGAGGACAACAATGTGCTTATGGTAAGGCAGTTTCGCTATCCGCATAAAAATGTTCTGCTTGAAATTCCTGCGGGAAAGCTGGAATACGGAGAGAATCCGCGTGAATGCGGTCTGCGTGAGCTTAAGGAGGAAACGGGCTGTACCTGTGATTCGTTCGAGTACCTCGGAAACTTGATTCCCACACCCGCTTATGATACCGAGGTGATTCATATGTATCTGGCGCGTGGGCTTCATTCCGGTGAACAAAATCCCGATGATGACGAGTTTCTGGAGATAGAAAAAATCCCGCTCGAAAAAGCGGTGGAAATGATTATGAACAATGAAATCTCCGACGCAAAAACGCAGATTGCGATTCTCAAAACGGCGAAAATGATTTTGTAAAAAAATTCGCGGTTCTCTCTTTTATTTGGGAAAGAACCGCGAAAATCATTGTATATACTGTTGGTAGGCATTGAGGATCTTCTTCTCTATTTCCTCGCGGACGTTGGACGAAATCGGGTGGATTATGTCACGGAAAACTCCGCTGTCCTCGCGGCGGCTGGGCATCGCCACAAACATTCTTTCGTCACCCTGAACAAGCTTGATATCGTGTATCGCTATCGCGTTGTCGATGGTAATTGATACAACCGCGCGAAGCCTGCCCTCATGCATGGTTTTTCTGATTGACGGTAATATTTTGGGATAAAAATTCCCTCTTATTCATATAATCTAAAAAATGGCAGAATTTTCGGAAATGAGGTTTTGATTGTGGAAAATTTTCTGATTGCGAAAAAACATATTCATTTTATAGGCATTGGCGGAAGCGGAATGTATCCGCTGGCGCAGATTTTGCATTCCAAGGGTTACTATCTCACTGGCTCGGACAACAACGAAACCGCTACGCTTGACGCCGTGCGGAAGATGGGGATTCCCGTGACGCTCGGACAGCGCGCGGAGAACATTGAGGGCGCGGACTGTATCGTGTTCTCGGCGGCGATTATGGAGGACAATCCCGAGCTTATTGCGGCCCGTGAAGCCGCAAAGCGTGGTGTGCGGCTAGTAGAGCGCGCGGAGCTTCTTGGGCTTGTGACGGCTCAGTTTGACAGGGCGTTCTGTGTGTGCGGAACTCACGGAAAAACCACCACAAGTTCTATGCTGACGATGATTATGCTTGCCGCAGATATTGATATTTCCACGGTTATTGGCGGAAAACTCCGCGCGATAGGCGGAAGCGGCAGAGCGGGGAAGTCCGAGTATATGGTGTGCGAGGCATGCGAGTTTAAGGATACGTTTTTGCATTTGTTTCCGAATATTTCCATAATACTCAACATTGACCGCGACCACATGGATTATTTCAAGACGATGGACAACCTGAAAAAGTCGTTTGAGAAGTTCTGCGACCTTACGGACGATTTAATTATTGCGAACGGAGACGACGAGAATGTCCACGAGGTATTGGGAAATTGTCATTCCGAGGCAAAGGTGATTACGTTCGGTAAGACTAATTCAAGCGATTTTTATGCGGAAAATGTTCATCAAATCTCAGACTTTCACTGGCAATTTGAATTAATGAACAAAGGAAAACTCCTGAGCGAGATTGACGTCACTGTGCCGGGAATCCATAATGTTTATAATGCTGTGGCGGCAGCTGCGGCGGCATATTCTGCGGGAATCCCGATTGAGGCGGTGAAAAAGGGACTTGCCGACTTCACGGGCGCAATGCGGAGGTTCGAACGGCTCGCTGTGGTGGACGGAGTTACATTTGTGGACGATTACGGTCACCATCCCGCCGAAATTTCCGCTACGCTTAAGACCGCAAAGGCTATGTCTTTCAAGCGCGTGTGGGTGGTTCATCAGCCGTTTACCTACTCGCGGACGGCAATGTTACTGGACGATTTCGCCGAGGCACTCTCTATCGCGGACAGGGTGGTACTCACCGAGATTATGGGCAGCCGCGAGAAAAACACCTACAACATTTATTCCAAGGATTTAGCGGAAAAAATAAACGGCTGTGTGTGGTTTCCAACGTTTGAGGAAGTCGCGCGATATGTCGTGGAGAACGTCCGCGCGGGGGATTTGGTGATTACAACCGGCTGCGGCGATGTTTACAAGGTTGCGGATATGATGATTGAAATGATGAGGAACAAAAATGGACGATAAAATTCACGATTATATTTACTCAATGAAAGACGAGATAATTCAAGACCTCGCCGATCTTGTGCCGATACCGAGTGTTAAGGGCGAACCGCTCAAAGATGCTCCTTTCGGAGAAGAACCGAGAAATGCGCTGCTGAAAATGCGTGAAATGTGCGAGGAAATGGATTTTAAGACTACCGTGTACGAAAATGCCATACTTTGCGCGGATTTTTGTCCCAACGGTGAACCGCCCGAATTGGGTATTCTGGCACATCTGGACGTTGTTCCCGTCCAGATTCCTAATTGGGCGACTAATCCGTTTGAACTTACCGAGAAGAACGGAGTACTGTACGGTAGGGGAGCGATTGACGATAAAGGACCTGCGGTGGCGGCTTTGTGGGCACTGAAAGCCGTTAAGGAGCTTGGAATCCCGTTGAAAAAGGGTGTTCGGCTGATTTTCGGCACGGACGAGGAAAACGGCTCGGAGGATTTGGAAATCTATAAAAAGCACGATAAATTCCCGCCAAAAGTGTTCACTCCCGATGGTTCGTTTCCCGTAATCAACATTGAGAAGGGCATGCTGCGTTCACGTTTTACCGGGGAAATAGGAGGGAATTTCGCTATTGAGTTTCGTGGCGGAAATATCCCCAATGCCGTTGCTGACAAGGCGAAAACGATTCTTCGCAAAGTTACTGTGGACAAGGTGAACGCGCTTATAGAGCCGCCGGTAGAGGGCGAACCGTTTCCGAAATTTACGGTAAGTGAGCGCGGCAGTGGGGTTCTGATTTCCTGTGACGGTAAGGCGGCGCATGCGTCCACTCCCGAAACGGGTGTAAATGCTGTGACATCGCTGCTCTCGCTTGTGTCTAAGCTGATGAACGAGGAGATCCTGAGCGGGCTGTCGGAGCTGTTTCCGTTTGGCGAAACAGACGGTTCTTCTCTCGGATTGAAATGCGCGGACGAGAGCGGCGCGCTGACCTGCGTTTTAAGTACACTTACAATAACTCCGAGCGGCGAGATAAGCGGCACGGTGGATATTCGCTTCCCGACTTGTACGGACTTGGAATCAGTCAGGAGTAAGCTGCAGTCTGCGCTGGAAAATATTGGGCTTAAGTACGAGATGATTCTCGGAGATGAGCCGCACGTTGTTCCCGAAGACAGCGAGTTTGTGAAGAAACTGCTTTCCGTATATGAACGCGTTGAGGGCGAAAAGGGAAGATGTATCGCGATAGGCGGCGGCACTTATGTTCACAATATCGAGGGCGGCGTGGCATTTGGCGCGGAGCGGGGTGATACCGACTATCACATGCATGGCGATAACGAGTTTATCACGGTGGACGAGCTGTTAAAGGACGCGATTCTGTACGCGCACGCGATAGCTGAAATATGCGGATAAATTCACAAATTCTTAAGGAAATCGTAATTTTTTTCCGTTGACTTTTTTGTCGAGCTATGCTATAATAAAGACAACGCGATATCTTTAACGGGATAAACG
The DNA here is from genome assembly GCA_964480645.1 of uncultured Ruminococcus sp. Lineage (GTDB taxonomy): Bacteria > Bacillota > Clostridia > Oscillospirales > Ruminococcaceae > CAG-115. Next base: position 4,061 of record CAYZQU010000180.1, read on the forward strand.
TTAAAATTAGATGTTTGTTTGACGGTATACCCGCGCCGGCTCGGCGTTGTGCTATAATAAAGACAACGCGATATCTTTAACGGGATAAACGTTAAAATTAGATGTTTGTTTGACGGTATACCCGCGCCGGCTCGGCGTTGTGCTATAATAAAGACAACGCGATATCTTTAACGGGATAAACGTTAAAATTAGATG
>CAYZQU010000181.1:0-4242 GCA_964480645.1 uncultured Ruminococcus sp.
TAGGAGGGTAACATTATGAAACTGCAAGATTTTTTGGATTATGCGTTCAAAAACAATCCTTATAACAAGTCGTTAGATAACATGTCTGAGGAAGAACGCAAATATGAGAAGTGGTGTGAAGAAAATGCTGTGCTTTGGAAGCCTAAAGAGAAGATCGGCTTTAAGCCTTACGACATATCGGAATTAAAATCGAAAATTCCCGAAAAATATCGGGACAAATCACACCCCGAAAAAGTTTTTAATTTTCTTGAAACTGTTGGGGAATTGGAGTTTGAACGTGCGGAATCCGGCTCCGGAGATGTGTTGCGTTTTTATTTGGATTATGCGTATCTATCGTATTGGGATGACATAAAATGCTTGGTGCATTATATCGGTTACGTTGAAAATTGTGCCGATAGGATTATTGGTTTTTGTATGTCAGAAAACGGCAGATTTTACACATCAAAACATGACCTTATCGCCGAAACCGAAGAGGAATTTTTCGACTACCTGACGACCATTGAGTTTGATTTCCACCCCGAAATAAAGCAGCGCACTTACGATATGCTGCGATATTTCGGTTGGTATGAGGGTCGTCATGTTGATACCACTGGTTTTGAACGTGAAATGCGGCGACGCGGAATTGAACTTACGCAGAAGCAACTTGATTTTCTCGCCGAATTCAGTGGTCTGCACTTCAATTTTGACGAAGAGTATTTGTGCTGGTGGTTTTTCACTTTAGATGAAATTTTGCAGGAGCGAACTCCCCGACTGCGCACGGGTTACTGGGAGACCGTAACACATAATGGGGAAATCATTGCCACCAAAGTACTTAACTGCGGAGATCAGGTTGATGTCCCCGTTCCGATTTCCATTGATTCGGAGGGACGGCTTATAATGGGGGATATTCTCTATGGTAGAAACGCGATTGAGAGTATAAACCATCTCGCGAATGACGCCGATTGGGATGAAAAATGGAAAGAAATTGAGGGTGGGCAAAAACAGAATGATAGCATCGATTATCATCAATAAGCCCGAAAATCAGTAAGGTCAAGGCAAATCCATTAGTCTAATGTATGGGAGAAAATAAAATGAAAAACAAAAGAATAGTAAAATCAGTCGTGACAGCGCTAGTTATAGCGGCAGGCGCGCTCAACTCGATACAGGCTTTTGCGTCAACCGAACCGCATAAGTGTGTTTATGGAACGCCAAAACAGGAATGGTATTGGTGGAATGATACCCGCGGATACATATGGGCAGATATTTCGACTTGCACCTACGGCTGCGGCTCTCGGCTTGTTACCGAATCGAAAACCACTCCAACGAGCAATCCGCCGTCTGAAAGACCGACCACTCCCACACGTCCTACATATCCCACCGGGTCAACCACTCCATCGGGCGGGACAACCTCGCAATATAAAACGGGAGATGTAAATCTCGACGGATATGTTAACGCTAAGGACGCGACCGCCGTCTTAAAGCACATTGTTGAATTGGAAATACTCACCGGAAAATCGCTTGAAATGGCAGATGTCAACAAAGATGAATATGTGAACGCAAAGGATGCAACTGCAATTCTCAAAATTGTGGTTGGACTTGCTTAGAGCAACATTTCAAAAAGTGCCATTTATAATAGGAGTTGATTATCATAGTCCAGACAGCCTGTGGAATCAAGTGGCTGTTTGGCAGTGCAAAGCAAATAATCCAATCGGCTCATCTTAACGATTTCAAATCCGAGGCGAAAAGCCTCGGATATTTTTTTGTCCAAAAACGGGTAGAACCTCGGTGTAGGTCTCCTCCAAATTCAGATATAAAAAACAAAAATCTGAATTAGGAGGGACTAAAAATGTCCAGAAAGTACATCATGAAGAACGGCACAGCCGTGGAGGTTTCCGAGGAAACATCGCCGACGGCATCATCGCGGGAAAATTCGCGGGCGAGAACGCTCTGGCGGTGGTCGGATTTCTATTGAATGTTTAAATAAAGAAGAATTACTTATGGCAACTACCAAAAACAACAAATTGAAGGTAAGGGACATCATCGCGGTCGTCCTTCTTTCGCTAATCAACGTCGTGATCTTATTTGCAAGTTCGTTGCTTTACGCAACGCCCATAACCATTATTCTGATGCCGGTTTTCTTTTCGCTGCTGGAGAGCGTGGTGTTATTTATTATCGGTACAAATGTTAAGAAACCAGGCTCGATCCTGATCTATTATCTGATTTGGGAGATCCTCGGTGGGTATCTCCCCCTATATCATTCTCTTTATTCTTTTGGGCGTAATTGCGGAACTTCTGCTGAGGTATTTGCGGATATACAGAGTCTCCGCGTAATTTCCTATGAGCTTGAAACCATCGTTGGTGAGGATTATTGACCTTATCCGACTTATTTTGTCGAATTTTCACATACAATTATTGTTGACAATTGGACAAATTCGTGATATAATAGAATAAGTAATTGATTTTCAATTAAGCATTACCTGTTAATTTACAACGGCGGTGATAATATGAAAGATATTTATGTGGTTATAAGCAAGACAGGAACAATATTGTGCAAATTTTTGCGATTATTTACACATGAAGAGTACAATCACGCTTCATTAAGTTTGGACGGCAATTTGGACATTATGTTCTCATTTGGGCGGGTCTATCCGTATTTTCCGTGGTATGGCGGTTTCGTGGAGGAAAGTACTCGTTTTGGTACACTAAAACGTTTCTCGGAAACAGAGGCGCGTGTGCTTTCAATTTCCGTAAGCGATGAGATTTTCGACAGGATAAGTGACGAGCTTCACCAAATGCTTTCCGATAAGTGTAGCTATCATTACGATACTATAGGTCTGATTTGCGCCGCATTTAACAAGGTGTACCGCCGCAAGAATTACTATTACTGTTCGGAGTTTGTACGTGAGGTTCTTGTGAAGTACGGAATTGAAAGTCCGGAGCTGTTCCCGGAAATCGTTCGTCCAACGGATTTTCTGGAAATTCCCGGTTGCAGCGAGATTTATAAAGGTAAGCTTCGCGAATTCGCGAATGTTATTAATACATAAAAAATCCCCCTCAATCAGGGGGATTTCATATTTCAAATCAGTGATGGAATAATCTGATTCCGGTGAATGCCATTGCGATTCCGTATTTGTCACAGGTTTCGATTACATTATCATCACGAATCGAGCCGCCGGGTTGCGCGATAAATTCCACGCCGCTCTTATGCGCGCGTTCAATGTTGTCGCCGAACGGGAAGAACGCGTCTGAGCCGAGCGAAACGCCTTTCATTGTATCAAGCCATTCGCGTTTCTTTTCGCGCGTGAACACTTCGGGCTTTACCTTAAAGATTTTCTGCCACTCGCCCTCGGCAAGCACATCCATATAATCTTCGCCGATGTACAAATCTATCGCGTTGTCGCGGTCGGCACGGCGAATATCGTCCACAAATTGCAGGTTCATTACAGTGGGGGACTGGCGGAGATACCAGTTGTCTGCCTTTGTTCCCGCAAGGCGTGTGCAATGGATTCTCGACTGTTGACCCGCGCCGATTCCGATAGCCTGACCGCCGCACGCGTAAGCCACGGAATTGGACTGCGTGTATTTCAATGTTATCATTGCGATTGCAAGGTCATGGATTGCACTTTCGGGAATCTCTTTGTTCTTGGTGGGGCGGTTCGCGAACAGTGCGTCATTGATAACCAACTCGTTGCGTCCCTGCTCAAACGTGATTCCGTAAACTTGTTTGTGTTCAATCGGCTCGGGAGTGTAATTCGGGTCGATTTTAATGATGTTGTAAGTTCCCTTGCGCTTTGACTTGAGGATCTCAAGTGCTTCGGGTTCGTAATCGGGCGCGATAACTCCGTCCGATACTTCACGCTGAATGATTTTCGCGGTCGGAACGTCACACTTGTCCGACAGCGCGATGAAATCCCCGTAAGAGGACATTCTGTCCGCGCCACGTGCTCTCGCGTAGGCGCACGCCAGAGGAGAAAGCTCGCCCAAATCATCCACCCAGTAGATTTTCGCGAGAGTTTCCGTCAGCGGAAGCCCGATTGCCGCTCCTGCGGGGGAGACGTGCTTAAACGAGGTCGCCGCGGGATAACCTGTCGCGGCTTTCAATTCCTTGACAAGCTGCCAGCCGTTGAACGCGTCCATAAAGTTGATGTAGCCCGGCTTGCCGTTCAATACCTCGATCGGCAAATCCTTGCCGCCCTCCATAAAGATACGCGACGGCTTCTGATTGGGGTTGCAGCCGTATTTCAGTTCCAGTTCGTTCATAAA
>CAYZQU010000182.1:0-4236 GCA_964480645.1 uncultured Ruminococcus sp.
CGCGATGTTGAAGCAAATGCTCGGAGAGGTGCTTGATACGCTTACCGACCGTGAAAAGCGCGTAATAATTCTTCGTTTTGGATTACTTGACGGTCAGCCGTGGACACTCGAGGATGTCGGACAGGAATTTCATGTAACCCGCGAGAGAATCCGCCAGATTGAAACCAAGGCTCTCAGAAAGCTGCGTCATCCTACCAGAAGCCGTAAGTTGAAAGATTTTCTGGAGTAATAAATATCTTGATTATACAAGAGACCGGACAATCGCTGTGAAAGGATTAACAAAATGAGCAATAACGAAAAAACGATATTTAATGAGCTTCTTGAGCGCAGCAGAAATACGGGAAAAATATCCGCTAAGGAAATATACGACCTTATGGACGAGGCGGACATCGACCCCGATAAACTCAATGAGTTCCTTGAAAGTAACAATATCACCATTAATGACGATGATTATTCTCTTGAAAGCGAGCTGACGGACGATTCCGATTATGGCGAAAATGTTGATAAGGGCTTGGGAACAGACGATTTCGTAAAGATACATCTGCGTGAAATCGGCAAAGTCCCGCTGCTTACCCCCGAAGAGGAAGTCGAGCTGGCGCAGAAAATCTCCGAGGGTGATCAGGCGGCGCGTGACAGACTTATTGTCGCGAATATGCGTCTCGTGGTAAGTATCGCGAAGCATTATTCCGCACAGCATTACGCCGGGCGCGGAATGCCGCTGCTCGATTTGATTCAGGAGGGATACAGCGGACTTATAAAAGCGGTTGAGAAATTCGACCACACCAAAGGATACAAGTTCTCAACCTATGCCACATGGTGGATTCGCCAGTCGATAACCCGTGCGATTGCAGACCAGGCGCGTACTATCCGTATTCCCGTGCATATGGTGGAAACAATCACGCGCGTGAAGAAAGCCCAGGCAAAACTTCTCAGCGTAAATGGTCACGAGGCAACGGTCAAGGAAATCGCCGCAGAGCTGAGAATGACCCCCGAGCGTGTTCGTGAGGTTATGCGAATCGCACAGGAGCCTACCTCGTTGGAATCCCCCGTGGGTGAGGAGGAGGACAGCGTTGTCGGAGACTTCATTGAAGACGAGGTTTCTCCCGCGCCTATTGATATGGCGATGAAGTCCGCGCGCGATCAAGAACTGGATAAGGCTCTTGATTTGCTCCCAGAGCGCGAGCGCGAGGTGCTTAAATACCGTTACGGAGTCGGATACGAACGTTCTCACACCCTTGAGGAAGTCGGACTTAAGTTTAATGTTACCCGTGAGCGAATCCGCCAGATTGAAGCGAAGGCACTCCGCAAGCTCCGTTCCCAAAGCAAGAGTAAGACCTTGAAGGTATTTCTGGAGTGATAGCGAACTACTAATAGATAAACAAAAATCCCCCCTTTTACGGAGGGGATTAAGGTTACTATTCGAGATTTGTGTTGCTGACAAGATGAAATTCCTTTTGAGGAGGTTGAATGTGGAGGAATTATTGGTTTATGCAATTTTGCTCTATGAGAAATTGGTAACAGAAAATGAGTATAATAAACGGCTTGATGAATTATTTCTTGACAATCCCGAAAACGATGATTTGCTCTATTTAGAATGTGAAACGGATATTAAAAAAGCCGTTATTTATATAAGAACGCATATAGATTACAAAAGTCTTGATTATGAACAGTTTGGCAGGATTTTAATGGGCAAATTAAGGGCGGTTTATGAGGGTTGTTCGGATATAAAATATTTTGCAAGTAGGATGTATGGCTTATGGGAAAGTCTGCCCGGAAACATCCAGGATATAGAACCATTTTGGACTCTATGCTATGCTGATGACCCTTTATCATGGGGAGATGAAGAACAGACCAGAAATATTTATGAGTATATGCTGGATTACTATAAGAATTAAACTGATACATTCCGATTTATCAGACAGTTTTTCAATTATGGAAGGTCGTTTGGCAGCACCAATCCTGAACAAGGACGGATCAAGTTTTTTATTGACAAAATTCCCAAGATGTGGTATAATGAAAATACATAGCGGAAATCCGATATTAAAAACATAAACGGAGGGGTTAAAATGGAATATTCTTCTATTGAATGGAGAGATGAATATAATATCGGCGTTGAGGTGGTCGACAGCGCGCATAAGCGTCTGTTTACAGTGGTAAACCGAATTATCAGTAACTTTACGGATCGTGATTTTGATAAGAACAAAACCGTTTGTATTGAGGCAATCAAATATCTGAAAAGCTACGCACTGAAACATTTTGCCGAGGAGGAGGCATATATGCTCTCCGTCAACTATCCCGGATATAAAACTCACCGGAAAATTCACGACAATATGCGCGATGTCGTCATTCCAGCGTTGGAGCAAGAGGTTATGTCAAAGAGCTACTCAAAGGAATCGCTCGAGCATTTTGTCGGAACCTGCGCGGGCTGGCTTGCTGCGCATATTCTCATTGAGGATCAGGCAATTACCGGAAAGACACAGAGCAAATGGAACTCCGGAATTGATGAGAGCCGCGAGGACACCTTGGATCGAATTGTCAAGGGGTATATTCAAAGCCTGTTCAGAATGAGCGCTGTGACAATTAACAGAAATTACGCGGGCTACCGTTTGGAAAAGCTGTTTTGTTATTGTGATACATATTCAGGTTCAGACGGAAAATCCCACAGCGCCACCATTGCTATTGAGGAGAGTGTAATTGAAGTTATTGCGAAACGCTTTGTCAAAGATGAAGAAACGCGTAAAATCAACGATGTTATGCTCCCGATGCTTTGTGAGATGATAAAATCCCTCAATATGGAGATTCTTGCCCCGTTGCTCGGATTATCCCTCAAGTCTGTTGAAAGCAAACAAATTGCCGAGGACGCGTTCTATCGCAACTACGAAACAAAATACCCCGATTTCTCTATGATTTGGCGCACCAATTACGGTTATATCGCCTTTTGCGCACGGTAATTATAGTGAACGTCAAAATTGCCTCGCGCATACGTTCGCTGACGCTCACTCCGCACGTATTGGCAAATAGTAAACGACAAATAAATTTGTCGTTTACTATTTGTACAAAAATCCCCCGAAAAATCATTCGGGGGATTTTCAATTCAGATAGAATCCATAAAGCTGCCGAGAACTTTGAGTGCTTTTGCGGCGGTGCGACGATTCATACGCTTTCTTCCCGAGATGGACTTTACTGCCAGAAATGTAAGTCCACCTGTGATGACTCCGGCAGCGGCGCTTTTGACATAACGTTGTGTTTCACGTGTCATAAAATCAACTCCTTTTTGAAAGTTTACGTCCTTATTCTCTGCAAAATCGAACGTGATATTCGATTGTTGATGATGGAAAATTCTGCGGATTCTGAATTTTTCATTTGTTATTTGTTAATTTTGACGGCAAATAATTCCTTATTTAATACGGATTTATAAGAAAATTGTGGAAAACTTTACAAATGACCGATAAATTTATGTTGAATTTGGCGATAATTAACAAATTGCAAGTTTTGGAATAAAAAATTGCAAAAAACACTTGACAAATTTCCCAAAAGAGAGTATAATAAAAACATAGCAAAGAGGCTATGATATATTCGCAATGGCGCGAATATATCATAGCCTTTTTTGCACAAAAGAAAGGAGCGGTCTTAGATGGACGCGGTTTTAATGACACTGTGTGAAGCGGGTGCGGCGCAGAGCGCCGAACAGGTTGTAAACAACACGATGTTTAACACAGGTGACGGCAACGGAATTTGGTATTTGATTGGAGCGGCACTGGTATTCTTTATGCAGGCGGGCTTCGCGATGGTGGAAACCGGTATGACAAGAGCGAAAAATGCCGGCAACATCATTATGAAAAACCTTATGGATTTCTGTATCGGTACGGTAGTTTTTGTGGCAATAGGGTTTGGACTTATGCTCGGCGAGGACGCGTTGGGCGGATTCCTCGGACTGCCGACTTACGGAATCCTCGGCAATTTGAATGACTTTGGCAGATGCGCGGAGTTCGTGTTCAATCTCGTGTTCTGCGCAACGGCGGCAACAATTGTTTCGGGCGCAATGGCAGAGAGAACAAAGTTTATAAGCTATTGTATTTATTCGGGAATAATCAGCGCGATTATCTACCCGATTGAAGCCCACTGGGTATGGGGCGGCGGTTGGCTCGCCAAGCTTGGTTTTGTGGACTTTGCGGGTTCGACGGCGATACATATGGTCGGCGGAATGTGCGCGCTTATCGGCGCGGCAATGGTGGG
>CAYZQU010000183.1:0-4228 GCA_964480645.1 uncultured Ruminococcus sp.
GCCGCCTCATGCGGGAATGGCTCCCGGCGTGGACAGAATGATTATGCTGTTGACGGGCGAGGAGAGCATTCGCGAGATTATCGCGTTCCCGCTTAACTCCAATGCGCAGGATATGCTGTTGGGAGCGCCTACCGAGGTTACGGAACAACAGCTTCGCGAGGTTCATATTAAGGTAAGAAAACAAATGTAATAAAAACGGCGGTGATTTCACCGCCGTTTCGTTATTTTATCGTAATCCTTTTCGGAATTTCGGATATGGAACAGTTTTCAAGCTCCACAACATAAGCTGAAATTTCCAATCTTCCGACTTGAGGCACGTTCTCGGCAGATTCCGAATCGGAAAGTTCTACCAATTCCCCATGAATGGGAATGAGTACCCTATTTTCTGCGGGACGGTATTCTTCGTACAATCCCCAAATCCGTTTTACAACACCCGTAAGGATAGAATTAACAGTGTGGTCATGCGCATCATAAACATAATCCAAATCATTGAGTTCAACATCATCGCTGACGGTAAGTTCAAAATCCTTTCGGACAAGCCACTTAACCGTATCACCCGGCTTAAACGGGTCGCCGCAGCACTCCATCTGCCAGTACGTATATAAAACCTTGCAATTCATTTCTATCACCCATATATTACAGCCATTGAATGTACCCTGTTTTGTCGTTGCGGTTATAGCCCGCGTTCTCGTAGAATTTAAGTGTGCTTTCGAGCTTTGAGCCTGTCATCAGAACGATTCGGTAGCAGTTCTCGCGAACCGCAATCTCCTTTGCATAGTCAAGGCACTTTGTCGCAAGCCCTTTTCCGCGGTAATTCGCGTGAGTTACGACATTTTCCACCCACGCGTACGGACGCGGACCGCGCGTCAGATTCGGGATAATCACGCAGGTGCAGGACGAAATGATTTTCCCGTCCTCCTCAACAACGATTATGTGATAGTTTTCATCGGAAACAATCTTCTCCCAAAGGTCTTTGGTAAGCTCATACGGCGGAACTTCCGTTTCATGCAAGTGAAGATACAACTCCATAAGCTGTTGATAGTCGCCGCTGTTAATTTCCCGAATCATTGGTTATCTCCTCTTTAGTGCCGGACTGTGCCTTAAGTAAATCGCGAATCTCGGTAAGTAAAACCTCCTCTTTGGACGGTTCGGGAGGGGGAGCGGGGGCTTCCTCTTTCTTTTTGTGACCGATTTCCATCAGTTTATTCATTCCTTTGATTAAAAGGAACAAAATCAGTGCCATAATCAGGAAATTGATTACCGCAGATATAAACGCGCCGTAGTTAAACTCCACACCATTTATAGTGAACGAACCGCCGATAATCATCGGATTGCCATTCTCGTCTTTTTTCACTCCGCCCGTAAGCAGTGCAATAAGCGGATTAATGAAGTTTGCGGTAAGCGATGTAACAATGCTTTGGAACGCGCCACCGATAATTACACCGACCGCCATACTCATCACATTGCCCTTGAGGGCGAATGCCTTAAATTCCTGTAAAAATTTCTTCATTTCAAAGTCCTCCTGTTTATTAATTATGCGGCTCTCTGAGTACTTACAGAGAGCTACATTATTTATATTAAGATTTTACCATAAATTTCTCATTTTGTCAACATCTTTTTCAAATATTCGCCTGTATACGATTGTGGATTCGACGCAATCTCCTCGGGTGTGCCGTGCGCTATCACCGTGCCGCCGTTGTCGCCGCCTTCAGGACCCATATCTATGATATAGTCGGCGGTCTTGATTACATCAAGATTGTGTTCAATAACAAGTACAGTGTTGCCTGCGTCGGTAAGCCGCTGTAAAATATCAATCAGCTTTTTGACGTCCGCGGAGTGAAGACCTGTTGTCGGCTCGTCAAGAATGTAGATTGTTTTTCCTGTGGAGCGTTTGGAAAGCTCGGTTGCAAGCTTGATTCTTTGTGCCTCGCCGCCGGACAAGGTAGTGGACGATTGCCCGATTTTAATATATCCCAAACCGACTTCTTCAAGAGTTTTCAGCTTGTTAAAGATTTTCGGAATATTTTCAAAGAATTCCACACCCTCGGAAACCGTCATCTCAAGCACATCATAAATGTTCTTGCCCTTGTACTTGACCTCCAGAGTTTCGCGGTTGTATCGTTGCCCTTTGCAGACCTCGCATGGAACAAAAATATCCGGGAGGAAGTGCATTTCGATTTTCAAGATTCCATCGCCTTGGCAAGCCTCACAGCGTCCGCCTTTGACATTGAACGAGAACCGTCCCGATGTGTATCCGCGTGTTTTGGCATCGGTTGTCTGTGCGAACAAATCCCGAATATCCGTGAATACCCCCGTGTAAGTCGCGGGATTAGAACGAGGAGTTCTGCCAATAGGGGACTGGTCGATCATAATCACCTTGTCGAGATGTTCCAGACCTTTCATATCCTTGAATTTACCCGCGCGGACTCTGCCCTTGTTCAGCTTACCAAACAGGTGCTTGTAGACGATTTCATTTACAAGTGAGCTTTTTCCGCTTCCTGAAACTCCGGTTACACAGGTGAAAATTCCGATTGGAATGTCAACGTTGATATTCTTGTGGTTGTTCTCCGGCGCGCCGATTTTTTTCAGCCATCTGTCCGAGGTATGACGGCGATTTTCCGGTACGGTAATTTTCTTCTTGCCGCTGAGATACTGCCCCGTTATAGAATCCTTGCATTTAAGAATTCCTTTAACACCGCCGCTGTAAACAACATTTCCGCCGTGAACACCCGCTGCCGGACCAATATCCACAATCCAATCCGCCGCGCGCATTGTGTCTTCATCATGTTCCACAACGATAAGCGTATTTCCAAGGTCGCGGAGGTTCTTCAATGTGGCAATCAGCTTGTCATTGTCGCGCTGGTGAAGACCGATAGACGGCTCGTCCAGAATATATAAGACCCCTGTCAGTGCGCTTCCGATCTGGGTTGCTAGACGTATACGCTGACTTTCGCCGCCTGAAAGAGTTCCTGCCGAACGTGAAAGCGTGAGGTACTCCAGACCAACGCTTTTCAAAAATCCCAGACGCGACTTGATTTCCTTGAGAATCTGTCCGGCAATCATTTGGTCGCGCTTTGAGAGTTCCAAATTGTCAATAAATTCCAATGCCTTTACCACCGACATTTTGCAGAAATCGCTGATATTCAATCCGCCTACGGTAACGGCTAAAGCCGCGTCGTTAAGCCGCTCTCCGTGGCATTTCGGACATTCGACGTCACTCATAAAGTCCTCAAGCGCGTCGTGAGAATACATTGCGGCATTGGATTCCTCATACCGTCGCTGAAGATTGTTCGCAACGCCTTCAAAGTCGGTGTAATACTGTCCGCCTCCTTGATTGCGCGGACGCTTGACAAGGATTTTCTCTCCGTTTGTGCCGTATAGCAACGTTTGTACAGACTTCTTGGAAATTTTTGACAGCGGTTCATCAACGGAGAACCCGTCACGTTCGGCAATAGCGTCAAAATACATTGCCGCGATAGTGCCTTCATTGTAAGTCCAGCCGTAAGCCTTTATTGCGCCGTCACGGATTGACAAATCGGGATTAGGGATGATCAGCGCGGGGTCGATTCTGCGATAGCTTCCGATTCCCGTGCATTCGGGGCACGCACCGAACGGATTGTTGAACGAGAACATTCTCGGAACAAGCTCGTCCACCGAAACACCGTGCTCGGGGCAGGCGTAACTTTGCGAGAAGTGAAGCTCCTCGCCGTCTATGACATCAATATATACCAGACCGCCGGTAAGATTTCCTGCAGTCTCAATACTCTCGGCAAGGCGCGATTTTATTCCGTCCTTGATTACAAGGCGGTCTACAATTATCTCAATCGAGTGCTTGACATTCTTTTCCAACGGGATTTTCTCGGAAAGGTCATAGGTGATTCCGTCCGCTCTGACACGCGCGAATCCGGCTTTGCGAGCCGCTTCAAACTCCTTTTTATGTTCTCCTTTACGCCCGCGAACAACGGGTGCGAGTACTTGGAACTTTGTTTTTTCGGGTAGTTCCATCACACGGTCCACGATTTCGTCTACCGTCTGCTGTTTAATTTCACGTCCGCACACGGGGCAGTGGGGGATTCCTATTCGTGCGTACATCAGACGCAGATAGTCGTAAATCTCCGTAACCGTGCCTACTGTGGAACGCGGGTTCTTGGAGGTGGTTTTCTGGTCTATCGAGATAGCGGGGGAGAGTCCCTCGATGCTGTCAACATCGGGTTTTTCCATCTGTCCG
>CAYZQU010000184.1:0-4228 GCA_964480645.1 uncultured Ruminococcus sp.
AAGTGAGCGTATGCGCGTGGACATAAAGGTATAATAAAGGCTCTGCCTTTATTATACCATAGCGGCAAGCTGCCGCCGCTGTTCCCAATTTAATGCACATCTTTATCGAGCGTTTTTGCTGTAAGGTTATAACGCTGTCTTTATTATACCATACAAACGTAATGCTCCGCCGCAGCAGAGCATACGCTATTTTCCATAACTAATCCGTGAAGCAAATCACTTCTTTGAATGTTCATCAATTTTCGGCTCGATTACATACTTGAACAGAAGCTGTCCCACAAGCGTTCCCAAAAGAATTGGCAAAAATCTCTTCATTAAAATCCCTCCTTTCGTTATTTAATAATGCGAAAAATACGAGAAATGCAAACGCAAATCATCGCCACAAATCTCGCTTAACGGTGTGTTTTCCGGGATATGGAACACCGTTTTATCAGACTTGGTATAATATTCCAGAAAATACTTATTATCCTTGCTTGAACACTTCCATAGAACATCGTCAACGGAGGCAAGAAAACGATTCTCCTTAATCACGGAAATTATGTCGCTTACGGTTGCGTCATTCGCGAAACTTATATCGCGGCTGTTATCCACCATATCATCGCCCATACAAACGCTGTCGCGCGTGCAATAAATAGTCATCAAATCTCACCCAAACTCTTAGCCTTAAGATACGCGTTGATAAACCCATCAATATCGCCGTCCATAACCGCGTTGATGTTCGCGTTTTCAAACTTTGTGCGAACGTCCTTGGCGAGGGTGTACGGCATAAACACATACGAACGTATCTGACTTCCCCACTCGATTTTAAGCTGTTCGCCCTTGATGTCGGAGATTTTATCAAGATGTTCCTGCTCCTTGATTTGAACAAGCTTTGACATCAACATTTTCATCGCAAAATCACGGTTCTGAACCTGCGAACGCTGTGTCTGACAAGACGTAACGATTCCCGTGGGTTTATGAATCAAACGTACCGCCGAGCTGGTCTTGTTGATGTGCTGACCGCCCGCGCCGCTGGCTCTGTAAACTTCCATCTCGATATCCTCGGGACGGATTTCTACTGAAATGTCCTTTTCGATTTCCGGCATTACCTCCACGGAAGCGAAGCTGGTCTGCCGTCTTCCCGACGCGTCAAACGGAGAAATTCTCACCAGACGGTGAACGCCATGCTCACTCTTAAGGAATCCATAAGCGTTAAATCCCTCAATATGGATTGACGCACTCTTGATACCCGCCGTATCGCCCTCAAGAATATCCAGAACCTCGCTTTTGAAGCCGTGGCGGTCGCTCCATTTGGTGTACATACGCATAAGCATCTGAACCCAGTCCTGCGCTTCTGTGCCGCCCGCGCCCGCGTGGAACGACAGAATCGCGTTACAATTGTCATACTCACCAGTCATAAGGGTCGCAAGTTTCTGTTCCTCATAGGAGGTTCTAACGGTTTCGGCGAGCGCGTTCACCTCGTCCGCCATAGATTCGTCGTTCTCCTCCTCGGCAAGCTCTATCATCGTCAGAACATCCTCACGATTGGCGCAGAGCTTCTCATATCCTTGAATGGTGTTTTTATACTGTCCGATTTGCTGAAGCACCGACTGTGATTTTTCGGGGTCGTCCCAGAAATTCGGCTCGGTGGTTTTCATCTCCAGCTCATCAAGCTTGATTTTAATGCCATCAAGATTCAGCGCGGCGCGAAGCTCCTCAAGGTCGTCTTTCATAGCCTCCATCGCGAGTCTTGTTTCATCATACTGTATCATATATGCACCCCTAATAATTAATCACCTATATTATACCATAAATTTGCAGAATTTATGGTATAATTGTCCATTAACGCGCGGAGCGAACGAAGTGAGCGTATGCGCGCGGACATAATGGTATAATAAAGGCTTTGCCTTTATTATACCACATTTTTTTGGAAATTTCAACCCCTATTTTAACATCAGTTCTTTCATCAGCTCGATAATTTTATCCCGTGAACCCAGTCCATCGGAGAAAACTGTTGCGCACGCTGCGGCTGTGCCCTGAAGAAGCGCGTACTCGAAATCCACATCGTTATCAATTAATGCCGCGACAACTCCCGCGAGCATACTGTCTCCCGCGCCTGCGGAATTTACAACCGTTCCCTTGCACGCATCTTTTTGGAACAGATTTCCATCTTCGGCGGAGAGAAGCACTCCCCTATTGCCCATTGTTATCAGGACGTTTTTCGCTCCCATTGTGTGAAGCTGTTCGGCGTATGCGGAGATTTCCTCATCGGTGGAGGGCTTATCTCCGAACAACTCCGCCAAACCGTCAAGATTCAGCTTGACAAGGTCGGGCGCGTATCTCAGCGTTTCGGTAAGCAGTTCACCTTGCGCGTCTACAACCGTATGTATTTTTTTCGCGGAAACGCACTCCAGAATATGTGCGTAAAAGTCTTTCGGGCATCCCTGAGGCACGTTTCCCGAAAGAACCAGTACATCGCCGTCCTTAATTTCATTGAGCTTCGCGAACAACTCCATAATTTCCTCGGGAGTGACCTCACAGCACGGTGCAATAAGCTCTGTCTCGTCATTGATTCTCACGTTAATGGGAGAATTTCCGTGCGAGAGACGGATAAAGTCTGTTCGAATTCCCATCTCGCGCGCTCTGCGCTCAATTTCATTACCTGTAAATCCCGCCACAAAGCCAAGCACAGTTGCCGAAACGCCAAATTCTGCCATCATTGCCGCCGTGTTTATTCCCTTGCCGCCAACGGTAATTTTCGCGCTGCTGATTTCGTTTACAGAACCAAACTCGTCCGCGTAAATTTCATACTCCAGCGAAGGATTCAAAATAACTGTGTAAACCATTTATTTCACTCCAAGTTGTTGATTTCTTCCATCATTTCGAGTGGAAATTCGCGGTTTTTGAAGTAAAACCTCATATCATCATCTGTAATTTCGCGGATTACCCGACACGGATTTCCTGCGGCAATCACATCATCGGGAATGTCTTTCGTTACCACGCTTCCCGCGCCGATTACGCACCGAGAACCGATATGAACGCCCGGACAAATCGCCACATTTCCGCCAATCCACACATCATCGCCGATTGTTATCGGAATCGCGTACTCGTAACCCGCGCTCCGCGTCTTGTAATGCACCGTGTGACCCGCAGTATAAATCCCGACGTTTGGCGCAATAAACACGTTGTTTCCAATAGTTACGGACGCTCCATCCAGAATTATGAGGTTGTAGTTTGAAAAAAAGTTGTCACCGATTTTGATATTGAAGCCGTAATCACAGTGAAACGGCGGCAGAATCGTGAGGTTCTTCCCCGCCGAACCGAGAATTTTGCGAATCAGCGCGTCTGAACGTTTCAAGCCCTCCTCGCTCCAGCAATCACCGTTGTTGTACTCGTGCAGCTTCGCGCGGGTTTTCCGCATTATCTTTTTACATTTTTCATCGTCAACAAACGGCAATCCCGCTTGCTTTCGCTCAAAACTATCCATTGTTATCCTCCGATTTTTCTTTTTGCGGCAAGAAATTCAGCATAATCAAAACCGCGAGAACAACCGCGCCGATTCCGCAGCATATCAAGCCCTCTCTCATTCCCGCAGGGGTGAATTTCAGCGTGATTTTGTGTTCTCCCGGAGTAACCTCAACGCACATCAGCGTGCGGTTCACACACGCGGAAATCTCGGCTTTTTCGCCGTCAATCTCAGCACTCCAGCCCTCCTCATACGGAATTGAAGTGAACAGCACCTGATTATCAGCCGCTTTAACATTTATTTCCAATGTTGTTTTTCCTGTTCGCGTAACGGTTGTATTCTCATTCATTTCGCGGATTTGCGCGTTCCACGCGGAAATTTCATCGTCAGTGGTATAAAAGAACTGAGCCTCCTTAATATACACATCATCGGTAAGCAGTTTCAACTCCGCCGTAAACGACTCGCCTTTTGCAAATTCTCCCAAACATACAATAGTGTGGTTCTCATTATTAAAATACCGCTTGAAATCCTCGCCGTTCAGATACAACTCGCAATTACGCTCGTAATCGGTCGGAAAATAGAGATACGCTCTGCCGCTTTCAGGCATTTCAACATCGTAGGAAATAGACGCTTGTTCGTCCTTTATACGCTTTTTATAAGAAATATGTCCATCGGTGGTAGAACCGATATTGATATTCTCACAACCAAAAATCGAATCCGTTATCGGGTGATACAATTCAACGTCATTGCCCGCCAACAGCCCCGCCAGTTCTTCCTGCGCGG
>CAYZQU010000185.1:0-4226 GCA_964480645.1 uncultured Ruminococcus sp.
ATTTTGGATTTGCCTGATACTAATCCCCTTTAAAACTCTTGAAAAGATTTGCGGCAATATCGTGCCTAGCGCAAGGAAAAGCGACGCGGGCGTACTGTATGTACGCCAAGGAGCTTTGACGCAGTGATAGGCACGAGATTGTCGCAAAGATTTCAAGATTTTAAAGAGGGATTAGTATGACACCCCGACTGCCTGTTTTGAATTGCTGCTCCGCTATCATACCCTGCGAATATCCGCGCCGACTGATTTCAAAGCTGTTTCGATACTCTCATAACCACGATCGATATACTGCAACCCTGTGATTTCGCTTGTGCCCTCCGCCGCCAGAGCCGCCGTTACCAATGCTGCGCCACCGCGAAGCTCTGCGGCGCAGACCTTTGCGCCTGAAAGCCGTTTTACTCCCTCGACCACGCACACTCTGCCCTCGGTTTTGACAGACGCGCCCAATCTCACAAGCTCCGGAATATGACGAAATCGGTTCTCGAAGATGGTTTCCACGAACACGGACGTTCCCTCGGCAGTGGCGCACAGGGCTGTAAACGGCGCTTGAATATCCGTAGGGAATCCGGGATACGGCATTGTGCGGATTGTCGGTGGGGCGATAAGGCGTTTTTTACAAGTGATATACAGCTTTTCATTGCCATAGTTGTAAATCCGCGCGCCCATTGACTCAAGTACGGTGAGAAATCCGTTCATGTGAAGCGGCTCACAATTTGTAAGAATAAGCTCTCCATGCGTGATTGCCGCCGCACAAAGGTATGTCCCCGCGACGATTCTGTCCGGGATTACCCTATGTTCAGCGGGTTCTAACCGTTCCACGCCCCGTATCGTGATAATGCTCTCCCCTGCTCCGAATATTTGCGCTCCCATTTTATTCAGGAAGTCCGCAAGGTCGGAAATCTCAGGTTCTCTGGCGGCATTATGGATTTCCGTATAGCCCTTCGCTGTAGCCGCCGCTAGCATAATATTCTCGGTTGCGCCCACCGACGGGAACGACAATGTGATTTTCGCACCGTGGAGCGTTCCTTCACAATTCAAGTAACCATGTTCCTCAGTGATTTCGGCTCCCATTTGTTTCAATGCCGATAAGTGCAAATCAATCGGGCGCGCGCCAAGCTCACAGCCTCCGGGAAACGACAAGCGGCATTTGCCGTTTCGTCCCATTACCGCGCCGAGAAACACGATGGACGAGCGCATTTCACGCATCAGCGCTTCGGGAATCTCATAACCCGAAACGTTTGTGGCGTCTACTGTCACGGTATCCCCATCGCGGCGCACGCGGCAGCCCAATTGCGTAAGGATTCGGCATGCCGCGTCCACGTCCGTAAGGCGCGGCGTGTTGTGCAACACACTCTCTCCATGCGCCAATACCATTGCCGACAGCAGCGGCAGTGCGCTGTTCTTTGCGCCGTGTACGCGCAGAGAACCCTCTATCCGACGCCCTGCTCCTCCGTTTACAATTAATTTCTGGCGATTATCCATAACATCACCCTTTCAAACATTCAGCGCAAAATTGAACCAATTCGCACAAAAGCGAAACAGGTATACACCATAATATGTTGAAAGGGAAAATTTGTGATTAGGACTTTCTCAAAATCTCCTCGCCTACTAAATCCACAATTTCCGCAAGGATTTTATCAGCCGCGTTGGATTTCGCGCTCTTTTTCGCGTTTTCCTCCATAAGCGACAACCGCGCACGGTCGGAATACAAACGCGAAACCTCATCAACAAGCCGCGCACGGGTCAAGTCCTTATCCTCAATCAGTATCGCCGCATTCGCGTTTACTAATGACAGCGCGTTATAATACTGGTGATTCTCGGTGGCGGCGGGATATGGAATCAGAATAGACGGTCTGCCTATTTCGGTAAGCTCCGTAATCGTCATTGCGCCCGCGCGGGAAATTATCAAGTCGGCGGCGCACATACACGTATACATGTTGTCTATATACTCCTTGAACATCAGCCGCTGACGATCCTCTTTAACATTCGCGGATTTCAATGCTTCCATAAACAAATCGCGGTTTCCGCCGCCATACGAATGGATATGATTGATACCGCCCTGAGCCGAGGTTGTGCCCGTTTTCTGCTCCCACGCGACAAGCTCGGCTACCGCATCGGTAATTTTATTCGCGCCCAGACTTCCTCCAAACGACAGTATTGTAAACCCATCGGGCAATCCCAACCGTTTGCGCGCGTCTCTTCGCTCCTCAATCGGGATATTCGTCCTTAGTGGATTACCCGTGACTATGCACCGCGACGAGTCCTTGAGGTGTTTTTTTGCGTCCTCTGTCGCCAGCAGAACCTTGTCCGCTTTTTTCGAAAGCATTTTTGTCGCCATTCCGGGATATGAATTGCTCTCGTGGGTAATGGTCTTTACTCCCAACGCTGTCGCTTGGCTCAACACAGTTCCCGTGACATATCCGCCTGTTCCTATCGCTAAATCGGGCTTAAACTCGTGGATTATCTTCCGAACCTCCATTTTCGCGGATATTAAATAACAATACGCCGCGCGGACGTTCCTGACAATCGCGCTCGGCGAAATATCCCGACGGAAGCCCGACATCTCCACGCCGCGGAACTCATAGCCCGCTTTCGTCACCAATCGATGCTCCATTCCGTCGGGAGTTCCGATAAACAATATCTTCGTTTCCGGAAACACCGATTTCACCTTATCCGCTATTGCCAGCGCGGGATTTATATGCCCCGCCGTTCCGCCTGCGGCAAAAATAATCTTCATCTTAACTCCTTATCTTAAAAGCAAATCCAAAACCGTAATGACAAGCTTCGCTTGTCATTACTCGCCTGCTTGCCGTGTCACACCGCTGCGCGGTGTGACACGGCAAGCGCGTTTTGGAATTGCACACAACCCGATATGCGTGCTTTGGATTTGCACGTAATCCGGCACGCGTGCTTTGAATTTGCGCGCAACACGATAAGTTTCTGTAAAGTAAAGCGTTCCGAATTTGTCAACTGAGTTTTGCGCGTTTGCTGATGGAAAGCAACAGACCCATCTCCCAGAGTTGGAGCATAAGAGCCGTACCGCCGTAACTGAAGAACGGCAGCGGCACGCCTGTATTTGGTATGCAGCAAAGCGTTACTCCGAGATTTAAGAACGCCTGCAAGCCCGTCATAAACGTGATTCCTGTTGCCAACAGACACCCAAATTTATCCTCGGCGTGACGCGCTATGTAGAATCCACGAGCTGTGAATATCAGGAAAAGCAAAATTACAACCACTCCGCCTATCAATCCGAATTCCTCGACCAGAATGGCGAAAACGAAGTCGTTCTGTGCCTCGGGCAGGTAGTAATACTTCTGACTGGAGTTACCGAAGCCCTTGCCCCAGATTCCGCCCGAACCGATTGCCAACGCGGACTGATAATTCTGATATGAGCCGTCACCCGGCTGTGAGAGCGGGTCCATATATATGATACGCTCCTCAAAATACCCGACCTTAAATACCACGATAACCAGATACACCGCGATTATCGCCAATGCCGCAAGCGGAATCGCCTCCTTGATATTTACGCCGCCCACAAACAGCATTACCGCGAATACCATCAGGATAATCAGCAGACAGGACATATGCATCTGACTGATTATCGACAGGATTACCAATCCGAGAATCAGAACCGGCTTTGCGATTCCGTAGAAAAACAATCGCATTTTGTCGGAATTTTTATGGATATAATACGCAAAAAAGATTACCACGCCGACTTTCAAGAAGTCCGACGGTTGAAACTGCCCGATTATCGGCATAGGAAGCCAACGTTTCTGCCCGCCTATCTCCGCGCGGATTCCGATAAAGATGGTAAGAAAGTTCAAAAACATCGTTATAGCTAGCAGAATATGCGCCATTGTAATCCGAATATTGGTCTTGAACAAGCGGAATTCATGCCGCAAAAATCTATAATCGAACAGTGTAAGCGCAAACATTCCCACAAGCCCCAGTCCCGCTGCGGGGAGCTGATGGAGGACGTAATACAGCGAATTTCCCGTTTCCTGATAGGACAGTGCGTGTCCCGCCGAAAACATCATCGTTATCCCGAATACCAACAATACCATTATAATCACCAACATCGGAACGTCAATTTTTCCGCTGAGACTTAATATACGCACACGGTTTGGGTCTTTCTGCTTCTTTTCACGTTTCGCCTGCTTTATCTGCGCGGGCGTAGGTCGTCTGCTTGGAGCGGGCTTTTTAGCCGTACTCGGCTGATTCCGCGG
>CAYZQU010000186.1:0-4210 GCA_964480645.1 uncultured Ruminococcus sp.
ATTTGTCCAAGTATACGCCGACGGAGTTTATTCCGGGAGCGAGATTCTGCACGGGGACGCGCTCCCCTAACGAGGGGGAGCGGGAGGCTTACGGGTACTCTCTCGCGTGGATGCACCACAAGGGCAGAAATCGGCACCATTTTGAGTACTGGACGGATTACAATCCAAAAACCAAGCGCGTGGAGCCTATTAAAATGCCGCTTCGGTTCGTAGTCGAGATGTTCTGTGACAGGGTTGCGGCAAGCAAAATCTACCAAGGTAATAATTACAAGCCCTCGCACCCATTAGAATACTTTGAGGGCGGAAAGTCGCACCGCGTAATTCACCCGGAAACCTCGGATTTGTTGGAAAAGCTGTTGACAATGCTCGCCGAAAAGGGCGAGGAGGAGACTTTCGCGTATATCCGCAAGCTGCTTCGGGAGAATAAAAATTCAACCGGATATTGATAACAAATTTAACGCGCTCTCCATACCGCAGGTGTGGAGGGCGCGTTGGATTATTATTTATATATTTTGGTTAAATCAGGGGCGATAAATTGTGAATTTTCACGAATCTTTCACATTTTGGCGGATTTTACTTGACAAATGACTTAAAAAGTGGTATGATGTTGTTGTGGCATTAAAATTACATATTTGGAGGAAAAACGATGAAAAAGGTTATGGCTGTTTTGATGGTAGTGGTAATGGTGGTGTCTTTGGTTGGCTGCGGCGATAAAATCAGCGCTGATGTTAAGAACACTATGAATGAGTACGAGTCGCTTTGCGATGAGTATTGCGAGATTGCGAAGAAAGCCGCGAACGGAGATACTGCTGAGGCAGCGGCTGATGCTGTGCAAATTATGTCAAAGCTGAGCGATGTTCAGAAGAAGGTCGATGAGCTTTCCAAGAAGGATTTGTCCCAGGAGGAAAAGGATTACATCCTTGAGGTCGCGGAACGTGGTCAAAAGAAGGTACAGGACGCTATGAGTTCGTTGGAGCAATGATGTAAATGAAAAAAGCATTAAAAATCACTTCGGCACTGTGTGTAATTGTCGCGATTGCGGCGGTTATATTCGGGTTTGTCGCGATGAACGCGGGAAGCCGCTCGTTTTTGTTCGGATATTCGATGTTCAGAATGTTCCAGAGCGGTACGTTTATGGGCACTCTCGGGAATATTATCGTAATGATATTTATGGTAGTGAGCTTCGGCGCGTCGGGAATCTTCGGCTTTGTCGGAAAGACAAAGGACGCGTTTATCTGGTCAATCGTTACATCGGGGCTTGCGGTGCTTTCGCTGATTATCGTTATCATCGGAAAACATTTTACATTCGGTGATTTGGTAATTACGGCGATTCCGTTGGCGCAGCTATTCTGTGTGTATAAGAGCATTGACAATGGCTGACAATGTTTGGAAATTATTTGTTCATAACAGAATCGGCGGGGTTTCTCCCGCCGATTTTTTGCGTATTTATTTTGGAGGACGGTTAATGTCGTTGGTAAATCCTGCGATGTAGTCAATCGACACGTTGTACAGTCGCGCCAGTTCCACCACTCGTTCAAATGGTATCGGGCGGCGATTGTTTTCGTATTGCGCGTAGTAGCTTTGGGTGGTCTTGAGGTAAGCGGCAACCTCAGCTTGTGTAAGCTCATGCTTTTCACGCAGGATTTTTAATCTTTCGCCAAAATTCACAATTTTTTTCCTCCTTTTTTGTGTAATTATACAAATTATATCATATATGGACTAAAAGTGCTTGATATTAGTTCATATATCGACTATAATATAATTATCAATTAATATTATACAGACTTTGGAGGAAAAATATGAAAAGAGTATTGGCAGCATTGTTCGCTGGGATTATGACGTTGGCGTTGGCGGGGTGTTCCGGTTCCAAACCTTCAAATAATTATTCCAACAATTACACCAACACACATACCGCCAGCGCAAAACCGAAAAGCTTCAAGGATTTATTAACGATGAGGCTTGATGCCGTTGGTTGTTACACATGCAAACAGTTGACGGCAACACCGTCCATTATAAAATATATTTTGGGTCTTTTGATAAGTTTGTCGAATTTACGTTTTCATCGAATGAATCGTTGAAGAGCTGCATAAAGAAATTATTACAACCTTATAGTGATCAAGTCAGGTGTTGGTCGGCGAAATCTATACTCTTGCTTGATCCGAATTTTGACGGAATGAAGGTCAGCGAATTGGAAAATACGGAGTATGATTTTCAAAAAGGTCAAATAAAATCAAAAGGTGAGATTTGCATTGAGTTTTTCCAAGATAATACAATCAAGCACGGAGACGACATATACAAACGTGATGACGAACTTAAGGAGTTCAGCGTGGCGTTTAAGGAGGCAATGGCTGAGATTTTCACGGAAAAGTACGGGGAACTTGCTACGCATAAGGATGTGAAATACGACCCTATGTCGTATTTGGGAAAATATTTTGTGATTTCCGGCACGGCAGAGCTTGACGATTATTACAATTACGATTACAGTGACCTTGAGTTCGGATATTTTTGCGTATGCATAACTCCGACCGGCGGCGGGTATACCGACCGTTGGTATATCTATTGCGACAGAAATAAATACAATAGTGTGCTGAATTATTTGAAGGGTAACGAAACGACCGAAATAACTATGGTATGTAAGGGCATTTTCCCCGATTCCCTGAAAGAAGAAATGGCTAATCTCGTTGATTGCTACTTCGAATCATAGAATGTGTTTAGCTTAATATTAGCGGTGCACAGTTTGAATACGGTTATGGAATACGATGAACCACGCTGTGATGAACAGCGTGGCAGTCTGTATAAAAAGTCAATTTTACGGGATTCTAAAGGGCAAAGCCCTTTGGCGAGGTGCGGGGCGAAGCCCCGCTACCCCTCCCCACTCTCCCCGAGAGGGGTTATATACAAGCTGACAGCAGTCTTCGGGTTGCTGTTTTTTGTGTTCATTTGAAAAATATAAGATTTTCAAGCAATATTTTCACATCAAATTTTTTTGTGTTAAATTCTTGACAAGCCGCGATATATAGTGTATAATGTATTTATAAGACTGGACTTATGTTAAAGGAGATTAACTATGGGACTTACATTAACAGAAAAAATCATTAAGGCGCACCTCGTTGATGGCGAGATGGTCAAGGGCACGGAAATCGGTCTGAGAATCGACCAGACCCTCACTCAGGACGCTACGGGAACTATGGCGTACCTCCAATTCGAGGCAATGGGTGTTGACCGCGTTAAGACCGAACGGTCTGTGGCATATATCGACCACAACACGCTCCAGAGTGGATTCGAGAACGCGGACGACCACCGTTTTATCGGCTCGGTTGCGAAAAAACACGGAATCTGGTTCTCGCGTCCCGGTAACGGAATCTGTCATCAGGTTCATCTGGAAAGATTTGGCAAGCCCGGTAAAACCCTTATCGGCTCGGATTCACATACTCCCACGGGCGGCGGAATCGGTATGCTGGCTATGGGCGCGGGCGGTCTGGACGTTGCCGTGGCTATGGGCGGCGGCGCGTACTACATAACCATGCCGAAGGTGGTTAAAATCAACCTCACGGGCAAGCTGAATGACTGGGTTTCCGCGAAGGATGTTATCCTCGAGGTTCTGCGCCGTTTGACCGTTAAGGGTGGCGTCGGAAAAGTAATGGAGTACTGCGGAGAGGGCGTGAAGTCGCTTTCCGTGCCGGAGCGCGCGACTATCACCAATATGGGCGCGGAGTTGGGCGCGACCACCTCTATTTTCCCAAGCGATGAGACCACGCTGAAGTTCCTCAAGGCACAAGGGCGCGAGGAGGACTATGTGGAGCTTTCCGCAGACGCGGACGCTGTCTATGACGAGGAAGTGGACATCAATCTCTCGGAGCTTGTTCCGTTGGCGGCTTGCCCGCACTCTCCCGATAATGTGAAAACCGTTGAGGAAATCGGCAAAATCAAGATAGACCAAGTCTGCATAGGTTCTTGCACAAACAGTTCACTTCAGGATTTGCGCAAGGTGGCGCATATTCTCAAGGGCAAGACGGTTCACCCCGATGTTTCGCTGGCTATCGCGTGCGGTTCGAAACAGGTGTTCAATATGCTTGCGGACGGTGGAGAGCTGTCGATTCTGATTGACGCGGGCGCGAGAGTTCTTGAATGCGCGTGCGGTCCGTGTATCGGTATGGGACAGTCACCGAACTCAAAGGGCATTTCGCTGAGAACGTTCAACCGCAACTTT
>CAYZQU010000187.1:0-4186 GCA_964480645.1 uncultured Ruminococcus sp.
AAATGACAGTGAGGAGTTCGGATATTCTCCGGTAGAAGCGTATGAAAACTGCGGATCCGAAGCGATGAGCTACGAGAATCCACGCGCGATAAAGGCAGTGCGCGAGGTGTTTGATGAGGGCGTGCGGTGTGTTCCCGAACGGATATTCTGCTACTACAACTGCAATCTCGTATATTCGGAGTATCACGAGTCCAACCGCTTGGCAATTGATATTGACGGAAATCGTTTTTTTTATTGACACCACACACTTGACAAAATGCCGGCAGACCGTGATTCCTCACAAGTCCGCCGGCACTGAATTCCTTTGGCAATATTGACGCAAAGATTTCAAGATTATAAATTAGCATAAGGAGGGATTAGTATCGGCTGTTAAATCAACAGTGAGTTCTGAAGATATTCCCGAAACGCAAATTTCGTTTTCTCCCTCGACTGAATTTTCGTAATCAATGCGGTTTCCGTCCTTTACATAATAAACGTCGCATTTTCTGCCCTTGTTTATGACGCTTGTCATATTTTGTTCCGGAATATGAACCATCGCTTTTGACTTCCATTGTTTTATATCCAGTCTGCCTGTAATTTTATCAACAGTAATGTCATAATCCGTTTTTGAGGTAAATTCCAGACTGCCCCCGCTGTTTGAAATTATAACCTGTTCCGCGTCGCCATCATATTCCAGACGGCGAAGATGAAGGTCTTTTATCACCAGAAGTCTGACGGACGCCTCTATTTCGCAGTGGTCGGCGTATTTATCCGGCAGAACGATAGTGATTGTCAGTGAGTCCTCCGCCTCATAGCGGCTCATTTTGTGTTTGTTGAAACAATCTACATCGAGCCTGTTTTTCGTATCGTCCAGCTTTACCTTAAACATCTTATCCAAGTCTTCAATGGTTTCGGAGGACAGCATAACGTGCAGCTTTTCATCTGCTCCGGATGAAAGTATAATCGAGGACGCAGTTCCGATATTGATGTCAAAATGCTTTTCACAATCTATGTCATAAACCGTTTCACTGGTATAAACGGACGTTTTCTGTTCCTCTACCGCGGCGGAGTCTCTAAGAAGCTCGTCTAAGGTGGTTTTGAAAATTTCCGCTATGATAACCATATTGTCCACATCGGGCAATCCTTTTCCTGTTTCCCATTTTGTGATTGCCTGCCTTGAAACGCCGATTTTTTCCGCAAGCTGTTCCTGCGACAATCCCTCTTTTTTTCGTATGTCTTTTAATTTTTCCGAGAAATTCATAAATAAGCCTCCTTAGAACTTGTTCTCATAGCCCGAAATGCTTGGATTGCGAAGCGAATTTTTTTGCTGTCAAGGAAAAAATTCGCAGGTGTACTGTATTTACATCAAGAATTTTTGACGCTGACAGCGGAAAAATTTGCCGCAAGACAGGCGTTGAGCGGCTATGAGAACAAGTTCTTAATCTTTTAAGAGCGAATACGCGGTGATTCTTTTAATCGGCGACGCTAAAAGCACGCTGATTAAAAAAGCTGTGCAGGTAAAAATAACCGCGACTATAAGCAATATCGGGACAGATATTTTAAAATGATTTTTTATAGCTCCTATCCCGCTGAGGATTCCTCGATTTATAGCGGGAAGATACCATATTCCCGCGATTGCCGCCGCGACCGAGGATGCCGCCAAAATCGGCATAAACCGTGACACAGTCATTATGGTAAGCTGTCCGCTTGTATATCCGATTGCTTTATATATACCGAATTCCTGTCTGCGTCTGCTTATCATGGAGTGAATGATTACATACAGCACAAGCAGAGCCATCAGCACGGAAATTACAAATAAAACAACCGTCACGGCTGAAACTATACCCGTATACATTGTTCTTCCGTTTTCGCTCAACTGTTCGTAATTGACTGAAGACGCGATTAACGCGGTATGACCGTCCTCATATTCCGTTATGAAATCCTTTGCGGATTTATCATACAGATAAACATTAACCGCGTTGGGGATTTCTCCGATTTTTCCATATCCATCGCTTGTAAGCTGACATACCCTACCGGCATTGTTGACGCTTTGAACGTATCCCGTCACCGTATAAGACTCCGACTTTTCGGAAGCGGTAATGCTTATGACGCTTCCAATGGGATAGTGGTTCGCAAGTGAGTTTCCGATTGCAATTTCATTCTCGTTGGAAGGGCTTCTTCCCTCATAGCATATATCGTTTGTCACCTTTTCAAAGTCCTCGCACACAAAAGCGGTAAGACTTCCGTCCGCGTAGCTTACATTAGCGGAGGAGTATTCCAAAGCGAGTTTTACGCGGCTGTCGTTTTCAAGAAGTTCCCTAAGCTCCGCCATTTTACCTTTTTCCGCCGTAAAAATAACGGACGGGGATTCTTCTGAAATGGTATTCATAAAATTGTCGGGCTTCACGCTTACGTTGTAAAGGAGCGTTCCCGCAAAGGACAGCAGTACCATTATGCCGATAGACAAGGCGGACAGCAGGATTCCCTGACCCGCGTTTCCGTTTCCTTTGTTTCCTCTTATGGCGTCTATCGGTTCTAACTTATATATTTTTCTCGCCGAGATATAAGAAAACAAGAATATCGCCAATACGGGAACAATCACCACAATAAGCAGAGCCGTTGCGTCAAAGGTCGGCGTATATGTAAATCCCGATTGAATCGCGAGAAATTCCGCTACGGGCGGCAGAACCGCAAAAGACAAGGACGCTCCCGCTATTGTGGCAACAATGCCGGTAAGCGTATAGGGCAGGACGGCTGAACGGATAATCAGCTTACTTGTATAACCCACAGCCTTTAATACGCCCATCTGCGTCAGCTCATCTTCAATCGTACTGCGGATACGAAAACTGCTCAGGAAAATGCTCACCGCCAGTATAATCACCGCAAGCGCGAGAAATATGATAATCAGCAATGTGCATACCATCGTTCGCGTCTGCTTGCCCGCGTCCTTGTCGTTAATACTTAAGGCGGCTATTCCTTTATCGCTCAGAATATCCGTTATTGTATTTTTGATTTGGAGCAACTCGGCGGTATCGGAGCATTTTAACGAATATTCCGTAATAAGATGTTCCTCTTGCTCATCCGCAAACTTTTCATAAGCGGCAGTGGGGAAATAACCGCCGATAAGCCCCGTGCCATAATTTCCATACTGCATTTCCGATACGATGCCACCGATTTTAAAGGAATACTCCTTACCATTAACGGAATAGGTAATATCGCCGCCCTCGATAAATCCGCCAAGCTTTTTCATATACATCGGTATATAAACGGTGTTTTCGTCTTTCTCCGAATATTCCGAAACATCGAGCAGATTAAGCGTTCTCTCCTCGTCAAGATTATAGAAAACGGTATTCATATCAAAATCGGAATCTCTGAATTCACGCACCGTTGCGGAAACAAATATGCCGTTATGCTTTTCGGCTTCCGATACGCCATCAATATTTCGTATCTCGTCAATAAGCCCGCGGTCGTCCATAGACCGTGGAATCATAAAATTGACGTCTGCCGTGTCAAGCTCGGAAAATCGGCGGTCATAAGCGTCAAATGTCTGAAAAGCAAGAACAAGAGCGATGTTCATAATAAACGCCGTCAGACAGATGATGATCCCAAATGAGATATACTGCCCTTTGGACTTTTTCAGATTATGGACAGTCAGTGTTGATACCTTATCCAACATTACCACCCCATTTCCGCGATAAATTTCTCAAAACGTTCCGTCCTTTCGGCGTTATCCGGCTCAAATTTTCCCAAATCGCACTCGCCGAAAATCGAGCCGTCTTTTATGTAAAGAATACGGCTTCCTCTTAACGCCGATTTTTTGTCATGAGTTACCATAACAATACTTTGCCCTTTCTCGTGAAGGGAACTGAAAACATCGAGAACCGCCGTTCCGTTTGCCGAATTCAAGGCTCCTGTAGGCTCGTCTGCAAAAAGCACGTTGGGATTGTTAATAATCGCTCTTACAATGCCCGCCCTCTGCGCTTCGCCGCCGGAAATCTGGGACGAGGTCTTTTTCCATGTGACTTCGGGAATATTCACCAAAGAAAAAAGCTTTTTCGCGCGGATTCGGATGTCCTCTTTGTTTTTGCTGGTAAGCACTCCTGCCGTGACGACATTATCCATAAGGCTCATATTATCGATCAGATAGATTTGCTGGAACACGAATCCGCACTGATTCCGTCTGAAAACGGCGAGCTTGTCACTGTTC
>CAYZQU010000188.1:0-4161 GCA_964480645.1 uncultured Ruminococcus sp.
AATGAGGTACACTCCGAAGAAACGGCTCATCAGTTCGTTGGGAGGGAGCATTTCAACATTGGAAAGCGCGTTCAGCTTGGCATATACCAGCTCCGCGAGAGTTTCCGTGCCCGCCATTCCCTCGCAGGTAATTACCGCGATTCTGTTTCCGCACACCGCGCCAGTCTTTATGATGATGTCAGACGAGCCGCCGGTGATTATCTTGAGATTTTTGAGGTTATTGTCCAAAGACGTGTCAAGCGGCAAATCCGGAGATATTTTTGTGTGTATCTTTTCTTCCATAATCCACGCTCCTTTTGGATTATGGTTGCCGAAAACAAAAAAAATATACGGCAGATTTAACCGCCGTATATCAATTATCACAGATTAGCCGTTCACCATCAATACTACCGAAAAGTAATGGAACACGCTCCCCGCGATTGTAAACAAATGCCATACCGAATGGAAATACCGCTTGGACTTCATCACATAAAATACGATTCCCGCCGTGTAGAACAGTCCGCCGATAAGCAGAAACCACAGCGACAATGGTGTACACCTCTCAATCATCGGCTTTATCGCGAAAACTATCACCCAGCCCATCGCCACATAGCAAACCACCGATACCTTGCGAAAACGTTCCAAATTGACGGAATTCAGCACAATTCCGACTATTGCCGCGCCCCACACCACTCCGAACAGCACCCAACCCAACGCTCCACGTAATGGGATCAGCGTAATCGGCGTGTAAGTTCCCGCAATCAGCAGGAATATCGTATCGTGGTCCATTATGCGGAAGAACATCTTCGCGTGAGAGTTGGTTATCGCGTGATACAACGTGGACATTGTGTACAATACAATCAAAGAACCGCCGTACACCGAACACGCCACTATACCAAGCGCGTCCGAATGCAAAGCCGCGAGAACGACTAATACCGCCGTTCCCGCTATTCCAAGCAAACCGCCGACTCCGTGTGATACGGAATTGAAAATCTCCTCTCCGAGGGTGTAACGCGGCATTCTGTCAATCGCCGCTTGATTATTACTCATTTATTGAATTCCTTTCCTGTGCCGGCGGATTTCCGTCGGGACGCATTCCATCGGGAAAGTTTCCGTCCGGAAAACCTCCGCCGGGGAAATTACCATCGGAGGAATTTCTATCCGGACGCATTCCGTCGGGACGCATTCCGTCAAAACGGTCGCCGCGATTACCGCCTGGATTAAACCCCTCGCCCGACGCTCCGCCGCCCGCAATACCGTTGGTGGCGGTAACACTTGTCAGGAGAGTTCCGTCCGCATAGATTCCGTATTCCGTATCGGATTTCAGCTTGTCGCTTGTGAAAATAAGCGACTGGCAGTCCTTAAGCGTTGTCACGGAAAGTACCGCTTTATCGCCGTCCCGCACCTCGATTTTACTTCCCGATTTCACGTCCGCGTAAATCGACAGACACGGCTGCGCAAGTGTGCCGGGAGCCTGAGCCATTCCGCGTGAACCGAGAGCTATCAGCGTACCTCCGCTCACCGCAAAGGACTTCTCATAATCCAACGCGCCATTGCCTGAGCTTGTCGGTCCGAATACCGTCACTATACCGCCGCTCATCGCAATTGTACCGTTGCTGTCTATTCCATCACCCGCAGCGTTCACGGTGATTTCACCACCCGAAATGCTGATGTAGTAATCTCCCTTTTCCTCGGTGAATCCGAAAGCCGCTCCGTTATCGCCCCCGGCGGCATTCAGACCGTCGTCGGAGGATTTGACGTCAATTACTCCGCCGCTGATGTCTATATTCTTGGCTTCAAGACCCTCATAGCTCTTGGACACGGCGATTTCACCGCCGCTGATTGTCAGATTCTCGTCCGCGTGGATTCCGTCGTCACAGGAGGAAAGCGTCATCTTTCCGCCCTCAATCGTGATATTCGCGTTGGAATGGATACTGTCGTCTGCGGAAATTATGTCAACCTCGCCGCCCTGAATCTGAATATTTCCGACAGCCTTAATGCCCTTTTTGCTTATTTGATTATCGGACTTATTATCCCAATCAAACAGAGAATCCGAAACGGTAATCTCGGCGTTTGCGTCATCACCGCCCGCGCGGATTTCGAGTTTTCCATCGGAAATTGCTATATAGCCGAGAGAGCTGTCACTGTCGTTGGTGGTCTTAATGCCGTCATTAGCTGCGGTCACGGAGATTTCTCCCCCTCGGATAACGGCATAATCGCGCGCGGTTATACCGTCATCGACAGCGGTAATTCCCAGATTTCCGTTCTCGATAACCAAGCCGTCCTTGCACTTGATTCCGTCCTTATAATTTCCCGTTACGGAGAGCTTTCCGCCGCCCGTAAACGCCAGATCCGCCTTGGAATATACCGCCGCGTCAGGCTCGTCTTCACCCGCTGCAAGAGAGTATTCCGCACTGTCCGCAAGAAAATTCTCCGTGCCCTCCGCAACGCATATTGTTAGCGTTTTGGCATTGGCGCACTCTATTACGCTGTTGTTTACGGAAGTCAGCTTCAGCCCGTTCAGCACAAGCCCGACTTCCTTTTTGGGAGCGTCCACGATGATTTTTCCGTTTGTACATTCTCCCGAAAATGCGTAAATTCCACCCTCGGAGATAGTCACTGTCGTTCCGGCAACGGATACTCCATTACCCGAAGCGTTCACCTTATCCGCAGAGAATTCCACAGTGCAGTCCGCCTCAGAGGGAGAAACTGTATTATGAATCGGAATATCCTTGATATTGATTTCGGGCGCGGTATTCTCTCCCGAAACTATCGGACTTGAAGCTTTAAGTGAGCTTTCGGACTCCGTGCCCTCGGTATTGCACCCCGTCAACGCAACCGAAATCGCGAAAAGAGCCGCCAGCGACCTGAAATTCATTTCCATAAATCACATCTCCTCATGGTTATCGGTCAGAATACTGCACGCAACTGTCAGATTTCCATTGCGCACACGGATTTTATCCAGAAACTCCTTCTCTTTTTCTGCATTTTTGAGAATTATCTCATAACGCAGTTCATAGAGTGTTCCCATACTTACAGTTTTGGACATTATCAGCCGCGCTGAGCTGAGATACTCCGCGAAAATATCCTTGAAACATGTCATATAGTCCAGATCCTCGGGAATAAGAATCCGCAACAATTTCGCGGACTTGACGATTCCGAACGCGGGAGTGAATCCCAACAGTGCTAGAATTAATCCCGCCGCCAGCGTGATTATCACCGCGAAGCCAAGGTATCCCATACCCGTGGCAAGTCCGATTCCCATCGCAAGGAACACGTAGCATATTTCACGCGATGTCCCCGGCGCGGAACGAAATCTCACCAAATTGAACGCGCCCATTACCGCGATTCCCGCGCCGACCGAGCCGTTCACTAGCATTATCACCGACTGAACCAATACCGGCAGAACCACCAGTGTTACCATCAAATTTTTGGACGCGCGCGGATTGTTCAGACGATACAGAAACGCCGCCACCAATCCCAGAACCGCCGAGGTGAGTGTGCAGAAAATCGTGCTCTGCGCCGTTAAACCCACCGAATTGTCTATGATACTCGAAAACATCTTACACTCCCATTGTCGCTTTATTGCGTGCCTGCGTCTGATAAATCGTTCCGTATTTTGAAAACGAGCCGTGATAAATTTTCAATGCGGAAAGCTCCTTTACAAGCCACATCGGAATAGCTCCTGCGGACTTTACTTCCATAATCCGATACGGCGCGGGACTCAGCGTTTCGCCATAATCCCCCGCGCGCAGATCCAGATTGTCATAGCGGAAGCGGATATTCCCATCGAATGTCATACGGAACTCCTTGTCCTCGGTGTCAAAGAATCCCTCGCGGTCATAACAGATAACGATTTTCGGCGATAAAGACATACGTTTTATCAAATAGTCGATTTCCTGATAAACCTGCCCGTTGTCGCTTGGAATCGCGCCGTCTGTTATGTAGTCGTGAAGCTCCTTATACGGAAGTTCAAGCCGCCGCTTATAAGTAATTCCGCGGAATTTCTTTTTGATTTCGAGAAACGCCTCGGAGCTGTCCTTGGTTTCCCCATAGCTGCGTAAGCGGAGTTTTTCCTTATAGACGGGCTTTCCCAGTGAACTTCGGATAAGGTCGCTGTTGTGGTTATCAAGGTAGATATTCCGAACGGTGTAAGAACCGTACTCCTCGGGGTTAAGGTGC
>CAYZQU010000189.1:0-4147 GCA_964480645.1 uncultured Ruminococcus sp.
AGCGACTATTATATTATACACCGTTTATCCTAATTTGTCAATAGTTTTTTTAAAAATTTTTAATCTTTCAGCATTTTCAACAAATCTTCCCGTGAAAAACGATATTTTTTATTGCAAAAATGACAACAAACCTCCGTAATTTCCTGCTCCTCAGCAAGCTTTTTCAGCTCAGACTTCCCCAGTGACATCAAAATTCCCTCGGTTCTCTCCCGCGAACAGTCACAAAAATATTGCGCATCCCAACTATCGAGAATATCTCCACCCAGTCCCTCAAGTGCCGCCAAAGCAATATGCTCTGGCTCAAAACGCTGCTCCAACATTTTTGAGATTTTATCCATTTTTGCAAGATTATCTTCCAAAACTTGCAAAGACTTATCCGAAACAGGCGGTACAACCTGAACCATATATCCTACCGCGGCTTTTATTTCGCCGTTCTCATAGAACAACGTACCCATATTGCACACTGTGGGAATTTGCTCGGAATTTGAATAATACGCGGTAATATCCTGCGCGATATTCCCCGAAACCAGTGGAATCTGCCCGCAATACGGCTCTTTCAGACCCATGTCCTTGATTACAGTCAGTGAACCGTTCTGCCCTACCAGTTCTTCAACGCTCGCCGCGTCCGCGCGTGGATTACTCGCACAGCACTTGACATTACCGCGATAATCCGCCACCGCCGTCAGCGTCCCACACGGACCGCCGCCGTTAATCCGCAGCGTTAAGCTGTCTCCCTCGTATTTCAGCATAGCGCCCATAATCGCCGCCGCCGTTACCACACGTCCCATCGCCGCCGTCACTGCCTGCGAAAAATCGTGTAACCGCGCCATTTCGCGCACCATATCCGTTGAATCTACCGCCGAGCAAAGCATACTCCCGTCCTCGGACAAGGCTCTTACAATTCTACCCATTTTTTCACCTTATTTTATACATTTCGTAATATTTATCTTAATTTTGCCGAAACGAGCAACTTTTCACTATCAGATTCCGGATTATCGAATGTCAAATACTCCCAGATATTAGTAATCTCGAATCCTGAATCTTCCAGTAAACGGCAAATTTTCTCCTTTGAGAGAGCAATCTCGCGGAAATGCTCCTCCCCACGCGAATATCGCCCGTCCTCGTCCTCGAAAAACAAATCCAAATCAATATCCACGCCGCAGTCTTGTTCACAAAACGTATTCTGCCACACACAGTAAACCCCGTCCACATCGTAAACAAATGTGTTATCGCCGAGAATCTCGCGGTGCTTAAACGGCGTATTTACATCAAAAACAAACGCCCCGCCGCGCTTCAGACTTTTCGCGGCGCATTGAAAACATTTGGAAATCTCCAATTGACTTTCGAGGTGATTAATGCTGTCCAATGTGGAAATCACCGCGTCGACACGCTCACCGAGCCGCGTTTCAGCCATATTCTGGCAAATCCATTGTACCTTGGACGACTTATTTGCCGCGATAGACAACATTTCCGAGGCAGCGTCCTGACCGATGAGGTCAAAACCCATCTCCGCAAGCCTGACCGTGAGATTCCCCGTGCCGCAGCCCATATCGAGAATTCTCTTTCCATTCGTCACTTTAGACAAAATTTTGGCGTAGTATTTGGCAATTTCGTCATAAGGAACATTAAACGTCAATAAGTCGTAAACCGCCGCAAAATCTCCGTAACCAGCCATTATTTGCTGTCCTTAAGCCGCTCGAACACGATTTCATAACCGCCCGCGGTCTGATAAGTCAGTGTCTTGTTTACGCGTGAAATCGTCGCCGTGGAAGCGCTTGTTTCGTCCACGATGGAGTTATATTTTTCCCCATCACGAAGCATTTCCGCAACTTTAAGCCGCTGTGCAATTGACTGCAATTCCTGCGGCGTACACAAATCCTCAAGGAATTTCTTGCACTCATTCTCGGTTTCCAAGGACAAAATAGCCTTGTATAGCAAATCCATACCAACATTAGTTTTCATAAAAAAGCCCCCTTTGTTCAATTTTACCACAATAAAGCAAAAAAGTCAAGCACTTTTTGAAAATTTTATTCAAATATCATTAATAATTCGCCCAATGACTTTATTTCTTTGTTTTGTCCATATTTTTTTACTGCGTTGCTTCTGTTTATCAGAATGGAATACGCCCCCGCATTAGCCGCACACATTACATCTTTTTTTTCGTCACCGACAAATGCCATTTCCTTAACATCAATTCGCATTTTATTCGCCAAAAACTTTAATCCCTCCGCGCGGGGTTTTCGATAACCCACATCATTGGAAGTAAACGGATAATCAATATATCTTATTATTTCGCCAATATCTTCCAACGCGTACACGTTATCCATACCATACGCAACATCGGATAATGTTCCTAATAATATTCCCTTGTCGGAAAGTCTTTTTAAGGTTTCCTCAGTCTCGGGGAACAAGGAAGCGTCTTGCCTGAAAAACAGATAGATATGAAACTTAACCTGCTCCATATCCTTTAATGGAATACCCATACCACTCAGGATTTCATTAAAAATCCGGTCTGATGACACTTCGTAATCCCGTGGATTTACTCTTGTATTATATTTTGTCAGTATTTGACAGGCAAGCTGATACTGACTATCCGAAAAGGTGTATCCGCATTTTTCGGAAATACTCTCAAATGCGGGTCTGTACAGCTCAGACCAGTTTAACGGTTTTTCATACTCAACCAAAGTTTGCCCTATATCAAACACCACAGCTTTAAGCATAGTCAATCCTCCACAGAAAAGCCTGCCCACATCGGAAATTTCTCCGAAATGTGAACAGGCTTTGCAAATTAAGCGTTGCTTTTATTTTTGATGTATTCGTCCATCGCTTTCGCGGCGGTCTTGCCTGCGCCCATCGCGAGGATTACGGTTGCCGCACCCGTAACTGCGTCACCGCCCGCGAACACACCCTCACGCGAGGTCGCGCCGTTCTCGTCAGCGATAAAACAGCCATGCTTGTTGGTATCCAAGCCCTTTGTAGTGTTCCGAATCAGCGGATTCGGTGAAGTTCCGATAGACATAACCACACAATCCACATCCAGAACGAACTCACTTCCGGGTTTCTCAACGGGTCTTCTTCTTCCGGACGCGTCCGGTTCACCCAACTCCATCTCTATGCACTTCATACCGGTAACAAATTTATGCTCGTTACCAAGAATTTCCACGGGATTATTCAACGTCTTAAAAATAATGCCCTCTTCTTTCGCGTGTTCGATTTCCTCGTTACGCGCGGGCATTTCCGCCTCGCTTCTGCGGTAGACTATGTACACATTCTCCGCACCGAGACGTTTCGCACAGCGCGCCGCGTCCATCGCGACATTTCCGCCGCCAACCACCGCCACAGAGGTATTCTTTTTAATAGGAGTATCACTACCCTCTTTGTACGCTTTCATCAGATTAACGCGTGTGAGGAACTCGTTCGCGGAATACACACCCTTAAGATTCTCACCGGGTATATTCATAAATCTCGGCAAGCCTGCGCCCGAACCGATGAAAATCGCTTCAAAGCCTTGCTTAAACAACTCGTCAACCTCGATAGTCCGTCCGATAACAACATTGGTTTCCACCTTAACCCCAAGGGATTTCAGATTATCCACCTCGTGCTGAACAATAGACTTCGGCAGTCTGAATTCGGGAATTCCGTACACCAGAACGCCGCCCGCAAGGTGCAAAGCCTCAAAGACCGTCACATCATAGCCCATCTTTGCCAGATCGCCCGCGCAGGTAAGTCCGGAAGGACCCGCTCCGATAACCGCGCACTTGTGACCGTTTTTCGCGGGAGTGGCGGGGGCTTCGGTGGAGTGAGCGTTGTGCCAGTCCGCGACAAAGCGCTCCAGTCTGCCAATCGCGACAGGTTCGCCCTTGATTCCGCGAACGCACTTAGATTCACATTGTGTTTCCTGAGGACAGACGCGTCCGCACACCGCGGGTAACGAACTACTCCGCGAAATCACCCGATACGCGCCCTCGAAGTCGCGCTCCCGTACCCTTGCGATAAACGCGGGAATATCAATAGCTACCGGGCATCCTCCGGTGCAGGGTTTATTTTTACAATTCAAACAGCGTTCAGCCTCATCGACTGCCTGCTCCTCCGTGTAACCGAGCGCAACCTCGCTGAAGTTCTTGTTGCGGACATTCGGCTCTTGAAC
>CAYZQU010000190.1:0-4129 GCA_964480645.1 uncultured Ruminococcus sp.
GACCTCCGCCGTGACAGGGCGGCGTTCTAACCAACTGAACTACCGGGCCGAATTCCGTACTCTAGCGACCAACCCCCGATGTTTCGGACATCTGTCAAGTTAGAGCAACGGACAGAAATGACGCTCCGCGCGGTAACGCGGGCGAGATGGTGGAAGTTACAGGGCTCGAACCTGTGACCCTCTGCTTGTAGGGCAGATGCTCTCCCAGCTGAGCTAAACTTCCGGGAATTTGTCGTTGAGATATTGGACAACCTCAACAACAAATCTATTTTACACTATTTTTCGGCAATTGTCAAGGGGTTTTTACAAGATTTTTGCTTTTCGTGAATATATACAATTTATTCTTGTGGAATTTTAGCGTTTTGCACAAATAGTTCCGCCGCCGATTACAACATCTCCGTCATACAGGACAACCGCCTGACCGGGGGAAATCGCGCGCTGTGGCTTTTCAAAACGGATTGTAACCGTTCCATCGGGATTGGAGACCGCTTCAACTTCCGCTTCAGTTCCGTGATAGCGTGTACGGGCGTGAGCGAAAATTGGTTTTTGCGGTGGTTCGGCGAGTGAAATCCAGTTGAAATTGCGCGCTGTAAGCTCCGAGGAGTACAAATCGCGCTCCACGGACAGAGTTACCGTATTTTCCAACGCCGATTTACTCACAACATATAAAGGTTCGGTGTATGAAATTCCCAATCCCTTGCGCTGACCTATGGTGTAGCCGATTATGCCGCGATGTTGTCCGAGGACGTTTCCGCTTGTGTCACGAAATTCTCCGGGAGGGTATTCGCGCCCCGTGAAACGGCTGATAAAGCCCGCATAGTCGCCGTTCGGGACGAAACAGATGTCCTGACTTTCTCCCTTGTCGGCAGTCGGAATACCGCTTTCAGCGGCTAACGCGCGAACCTGCTCTTTATTGGTGAAATTGCCCAAAGGAAAACGGACGCGTGCCAACTGCTCCTGATTCAAAAAGTAAAGCACGTAACTCTGGTCTTTGGCAAGATTCCGCGCTTTTTTTAGAAGATAACGTCCCGATTCGGAATCATATTCCACACGCGCGTAATGTCCCGTGGCAATGCATTCACAGCCCAATTCCAAGGCTTTTTTGTGCAAAATGCCGAATTTCATATAACGGTTGCATTCGATACACGGATTTGGCGTTTCACCTATTTCGTATGAATGCACAAATTTTTCAATCACATTTTGTGAAAATTCACTGCTGAAATCCAGTCCGCAGAACGAAATTCCCAACGAATCGCATACCGAACGCGCGTCCTCAAACGATTCGCCGCCGTGAAGCCGCATCATCGCGCCAATACATTCATACCCCGATTTTTTCATCAGAAGCGCCACCGCAGAACTGTCCACTCCGCCGCTCATTGCAATCAGTGCTTTAGCCATTACCCAACTCCAACATACGGTCAATGCACACTTTTGCAGCCAAACGTGTATTTTCGTCTATCATAATTTCCTCACCGTATTCTCCCTTGAGGCAGTGTAGCACGCTTGCAAGCTTGGTTAGCTGCATATTTTGGCAGATGAAGTCCTTGGAGAGCGGATAGAAGACCTTGTCTGTACATTCGATTCCCAAATGCTGAACAATGCTGTTTTCTGTACCAATAATGAATTCGCGGTTGTCGGATTTGCGCGCGAAGTCCATAATCTCGGTGGTTGAACCAATAAAATCCGCTAATGCAACAACCTCGGGGTCACATTCGGGGTGAACAAGAAGAAGCGCGTTCGGGTGGAGCGATTTCGCGTTTATAACGTCTGATTTGGTGAATTGCGCGTGCGTGGGACAGCAGCCCTGAACGGTTACAATCTCCTTTTCGGGGCATTGATTTTTAATGAATGTTCCGAGATTTCGGTCGGGAATGAATAAAATCTTGTTCTCTGTCATTCTCTTTATGATTTTAGGCGCGGAGCTTGATGTTACACAGACATCGCAAAGCGTTTTAAGCTCGGCGGTTGTGTTTATGTAGGCAACAACCGCATATCCCGGATATTTTGCTTTAAGCTGTGAAAGCGCATTCGCGTCAAGCTGCTCCGCCATCGGACAGCCCGCGTCCGGCTCGGGCAGTAGCACCCGCTTTTCGGGACAAAGTATTTTCACGGTTTCAGCCATAAAACGAACTCCGCACATCATTACGGTTTTCACGGACGTTTCGGCGGCTCGCTGAGCCAATCCGAAGCTATCGCCGACGTAATCCGCGACCTCAA
This sequence comes from uncultured Ruminococcus sp., assembly GCA_964480645.1. Classification (GTDB taxonomy): domain Bacteria; phylum Bacillota; class Clostridia; order Oscillospirales; family Ruminococcaceae; genus CAG-115. The sequence continues at coordinate 2,218 of CAYZQU010000190.1, forward strand.
GAATGTCGTGCGTCTGATAGCAGTGCGCCAGAATACATACGTCCTTTTCTTTTTTTAGATTTAGTATCTCTTGCTGAATATCTTTAATCATTTTCGTCCTCCGTATCATTGCAATCCGGAACTTTGCCGATAATATCCTTAAGCGAAATGCCGTCCAGATAGTCTATAATTACCTTGTAAAGCCCTTCCCATACGGGCAGGACCCGGCATTCCGCGCAGCGCGGACAGGTGTTTTCAGAGTACTGTAAGCACGCCACCGGCGCGAGATTACCCTCGGTAATGCGCAGAATCTCGCCGACGGTGTACTGCTCAGCCGGCTTGGAGAGCGAATATCCGCCCTGAAAGCCGCGATTGGTGCGCAGCAGCTCCGCGCGTGTCAGCAGCGGGACAATCTGCTCGAGGTACTTCTTCGAGATTTCCTGACGCGCGGCGATGTCTTTCAACGCGACGCAGCCGCCGTTGCTGTTTTGCGCCAAGTCCGCCATCATTCGCAAAGCGTAGCGTCCTTTTGTGGATATTTTCATTTAATAACCTCCTTGGTAAAAATATAGCAGAACAATTAAGTTAATAATTTAATTATACCACTAAATTCAGATATTTTCAATAGGTTTTTTAAATTTTAATCTCCTTGACAAATTGATTTTTAAGTGATATAATAAGTTTAATAGGAGGATTTCTCAATCATAGTTGCAATAGGTATTCGGATTACCAAAATATTGAGGGGGTAATGATTTTTGAAAAGATTCAAGCTTAAATTTGCATTAATATGTTTGTTATGCGTTTTGTCGCTCTTTTTTGCGGGTTGTGATGATGAAAAAACGAAAAATTTTTTCACGGACGCAGAATTTCCCGAGCAGAAAATTGCCGAGAATATGACAGTTACCGCTGAATTTTCCGAATATGACAAAAATGTTGAGAAAATCAGGTTTACGGTAACTAATAACGATAATGAGGAATTTGCAACCGGTGAGGAATTCCGTATACAGAAAATGGATGACGGCGAGTGGCGTAATATTGCTGTAACCGGTAAGTTTAACTTGTTGGCTCAAATTTTTGAGCCGGGAAAAACTTCAACGTATACGGCAAAATTAAAAGACCATGTTAAGTTCCCGCTTCCATCGGGGCAATATCGTATTGGAATCGGCTATGAGAGATATCCTCAAGAGAGGGATGTTATCGCGTATGGCGAGTTTACAATAAAATAAAACACATTCGGGAGCGGAGAAATCTGCTCCCCTTTTTTCGTGAAAATTTCCAAAAAATTTTGTATACCCCCTTGAAAATTTTGTCAAGATATTGTATAATGTAAATATACGGATAGCGATTTGTCATAATGCACAAAATCCGCTTTCCAAATTTGTACAAAGGAGATAAAAGTATGACTTACTCTCATGAAGTTGACGTTATGTGCCCCGTGGCTCAGGGCGTCGCTCACGGCTGTGCGCCTATCCCCGAGGAAGCTAAGTGGGTCAAGGCGAAGGAAATCAAGGATATTTCGGGATTTACCCACGGTATCGGCTGGTGCGCTCCTCAGCAGGGTACTTGCAAGCTCTCGCTGAACATCAAGGAGGGCGTGATTCAGGAGGCTCTCGTTGAGACCATCGGCTGTTCCGGTATGACACATTCGGCGGCTATGGCGGCGGAGATTCTCCCCGGCAGAACCATTCTCGAAGCACTGAACACCGACCTTGTTTGTGACGCTATCAATACCGCTATGCGCGAGCTGTTCCTCCAGATTGTTTACGGACGTTCGCAGTCCGCGTTCTCCGAGGATGGACTGTCCATCGGTGCGGGTCTTGAGGACCTCGGCAAGGGTAACCGCTCTCAGGTGGGAACAATGTATGGGACTCTCGCGAAAGGTCCGCGTTATCTTGAGATGACAGACGGTTATGTTACCGATCTTGCTTTGAAT
>CAYZQU010000191.1:0-4123 GCA_964480645.1 uncultured Ruminococcus sp.
ACCGTCCGTACTGCCCATTGCAATACAGCGGACGATGTCATCGCCGATATGCTGCGCTACCTCGACAGTAAGTTTAGTGCCGTTATTGTCGATTTCAATAGCGTTAAGCAAGTCAGGCAGGCTGTCGGGCGCGAATCTGATGTCCAGAACCGCGCCAATGACCTGAACTATCGTTCCGATATTCTGATTAGCCATCTTAAACTTTTCCTTTCTTTAGGAATTGTTGAATTTAGATTTTAACTTTGTGACGACGCGCCCGACACAATATCAATGATCTCTGTCGTGATGCTCGCCTGTCTTGCGCGGTTATACAGCAGCGACAGACTTTCGGTCATAGCGTCCGCGTTGTCCGTTGCGCTTTCCATCGCTGTGCGGCGTGCGCCCTGCTCCGAAGCATAGCTCTCAACCACCGCGCACTGAATCAAACTTGCTGTGAAGCGCGGTACGATTCGGTTAAAGACCGCCTCCGGCGATGGGTCGTATGTCATCTTGCCGTAGTCCTCAAGCTGAACGGTATCCATCGGAAGAACGCGCATACTTTCGGGCTGCTGCGACATAGACGATACAAACATCGTGTAGAACACGCGCACCTCGTCCACCTCGCCGCGCGAAAACATATCAATCGCGATGTCCGCTATGTCCTGCGCGGTATTGGGCTTGATGTTCTCGGCAATATTCGCGTAACTCGCCACGATATCATAATTGCGCTTAGAGAAATACTCTCCCGCTTTTTTGCCGATAGCGATTATCTTGGGAAGCTCCTTGTCGTCTTTGTGAGCCTCGGTCGCCATTTTCAGCACGTTGGAATTGTAACCGCCCGCCAATCCGCGATCGCCCGCGATTACAATAAACAGCTTATGTTTAACCTCTCTCTCCGTTGTGAAGACGGTTGAGAAGTCATCGTTCGCGGACGCAATCTCGCACATCGTCCTATACAGTTCGTTAAAATAAGGTCTTGCCTGCTCCGCGCGGGTTTTTGCCTTGCGGAGCTTACTCGAAGCCACAAGCTCCATTGCTTTGGTAATCTGTCGTGTTGAACCGACAGACTTAATGCGCCGCTTGATGGCTTTCATATTTCCGCTTGCCACTATAACACCCCCGCCTTAAATATTGTCATCGGTGGTGATGTATTTAACCTTTTTCTCAATATAAAGCCACGCCACAGCCAACGCGGAAAACACCGCCACAGTCAGCGCGACAATGCTGAGTACAAAGGAAGCCTGTTTCATAGCGAAACCCCTTTCTGATTAGCTCACGAAAGTCTCCGCAAAGGACGTAAGAACCTCCTTAATCGCGGCTTCGTTTTCGGGAGTGATTACCTTGTCTTTTTTGATTCCATCAAGGATTTCGGGCTTGTTTGACTTGATATGCTCCAACAAATCCTTCTGGTATTGCTTGATTTTTTCAACGGGGATTGACGCAAGGAAATTATTTACAACAGCGTAAATAATCACAACCTGCTCCTCAACCTCCAACGGGGAGTTCTGGTCCTGCTTAAGAACCTCAACAATACGCTCGCCCTTTGCCAGACGGTCTTTAGTGTCCTTATCGAGGTCAGAACCGAACTGGGAGAAGCTTTGCAGCTCGCGGTACTGCGAGTAATCGAGCTTCAGCGTACCGGCAACTTTTTTCATTGCCTTGATCTGTGCATTACCGCCTACACGGGATACCGAGATACCGGGGTTTACTGCGGGACGGACGCCCGAGTTGAACAGCTCCGTCTCAAGGAAGATCTGACCATCGGTAATGGAGATTACGTTGGTCGGAATATATGCCGAAACGTCGCCCGCCTGTGTCTCGATAATCGGCAGCGCGGTAAGCGAACCGCCGCCGTAATCCTTGTTGAGACGCGCCGCGCGCTCCAACAATCTTGAGTGCAGATAGAATACGTCACCGGGGTAAGCTTCACGTCCCGGCGGGCGCTTCAACAGCAGCGAGAGCGCTCTGTAAGCCACTGCGTGCTTGGACAGGTCATCATAGACCACCAGCACGTCCTTGCCCTGCTCCATAAAGTATTCGCCCATCGTACAGCCGGAATACGGCGCTATGTACTGCAAGGGCGCAAGCTCCGAGGCAGTGGAGGATACTACAATTGTGTAGTCCATCGCGTTATTGGAGGAAAGCGTTTCCACAACGTTCGCAACGGTAGAATTCTTCTGACCGATAGCAACGTAAATGCAGATAACATCTTTGCCTTTCTGGTTGATTATGGTATCAATGGCGATAGCGGTTTTTCCCGTTTGTCTGTCGCCGATAATAAGCTCACGCTGACCTCTGCCTATCGGAATCATTGAATCTATTGCCTTGATTCCCGTTTGCAGCGGCACGGTTACGGGTTCTCTTGTAATGATACCCGAAGCGATTTTTTCAATCGGGCGCGTTTCCTTCGCGAGGATCGCGCCTTTGCCATCAAGCGGCTGTCCCAAAGAGTTTACAACGCGTCCGAGGAGCGCTTCGCCAACCGGCACGGAAACAATGCTGTTCGTGCGCTTAACGCTGTCGCCCTCTTTAATTCCCGCGTCCGAGCCTAACATAACCGCGCCTACAAAGTCCTGCTCGAGGTTGAGCGCCATACACTGAACGCCGTTCTCAAATTCGAGCAACTCGTTCATCATACAGTTCTCAAGCCCGTGAATCCGCACTATTCCGTCGCCGACGGTAACAACCGTTCCGACGTCGCCGAGCTGGATTTTCGCGTTGTAGTTCTTGATACGGTCTTTAATCAGACCCGTTATTTCATCGGGGCGTAAATCCATTCTATACATCCCTTTCTTAAGATTATTCAAAGGTCAGAGATAAGAATTTACTTCTTAATTCCAACTTAAGCAATCACCGAACCAAGCTCTTTAGCGAGATTGTCCAGTCTTGCCTTGACGCTGCCGTCATAGCGGCGGCTGCCGTAATCAATAATGATTCCGCCGATTATCGTCTCATCCACTTTCTCACGGATCGTGATTGTCTTGCCGATAATCTGCGACATTTTCTGCGCAATGTTCTCCTTAAGCTTGTCAGACAGCGGCTTTGCCGATGTTACGGTAATTTCCGCCAGCTTGAACCGCTCGTTATACAGTTCGCGGAAAGACTTCACTACCCCCGCGAAGCAGTCGATTCTGCCCCGCTCCGCCAGCACGCACAGCAGATTTCCCGTGTACTCGCTGACGTTTCCCGCCTTGATAATGTCCTTTATCATCGAGATTTTCTCGTCAAGCGGCACGGTGGGCGTGCCCATCAGCTTTATAAATTCGGGGGTTTCGTCAAAAATCCGATTCAGCTCCGAAAGCTCAGGAAGCGTGCTTTTCAAGCACTCGTCACCGCCCTCGGCGCACAACTCAAAGAACGCCTGCGCGTAAACCTTTTCAGCCTTGTCGTTCATGGCAAATTCCTTTCCGAATCGGCTTATTCAGCCGCTCCAACCTCGCTCAGGAACGCGGAAATGAGTTCCTCGTTGTCCTCAGCCGAAATTTCCTTCTGTACGACTCTGCTTGCCGCCATAATAACAAGCTCGGATATTTGGTCCTTAATCTCGTTTACGGCGCGCTGTTTGTCACGCTCAATATTTTCCTCAGCCTTTGCGCGAATAACCGCCGCCTTTTTATTCGCTTCGGCAACGATTTCCTCCTCGCGCTTTTGTGCGCGGAGCGTAGCCTGCTTAACTATTTCTGCGGCTTCATTCTTTGCCTCGGCAAGACGTTCGGTATATTCCTTTTCAGCCTTTTCAGCGGCTTCTTTAGCTTTTTTCGCTTCGGAAATCTCAGCCGCCGCCATTTCCTTTCTCTTGTCGAGAATCTTGCCCACAGGCTTGAACAGGAATATCCTGAAAATGAGGAAGATGATGAGCGTATTTATCAGCGTAAAAATAATCGTTCCGGGGTCGATAGATACAAGCGTGTTGTACCACGCGGTACCCGGCGCGGCTTCGCTGATGAAATTCAGCATCTTAATTCACTCCTCCCGATATGTCGATTAGCCCAACTTGCCGATCAAGGGATTTGCATACAGGAGAAGCAGCGCGATTACCAACGCGTACAAACCGGTGGTCTCAGCCAGCGCATCGCCGATAATCATCGTTCTGGTGATTGCGCCCGAAGCCTCGGGCTGTCTGCCGATAGCCTCAACCGCCTTA
>CAYZQU010000192.1:0-4111 GCA_964480645.1 uncultured Ruminococcus sp.
TTTATAATATTATACTGATTAAGTATAACTACTATTAAAAATGTAAGCATTAAACATAACCGGAGGTAATTATGAAAACTGCTGCTAAAGTATTTATCATTATTGGAATCGTTGTTGGGTTTATCTCGATTGTTGCCCCGATTTTCGGATTTATGGCACTCAATCAGATGAAGCAAGGAAGAAAGCCCGAAACATGGCTTTGTGTGTGTGTTTTACTTTTCTGCAATCTCATCGGTGGAATTTTGCTGCTCGTTGCGGATGAAAGCGAATTCACAACAGTCGGCTAATCATGCGTACATAATGATAAAACTAAATCCCCGCTTGATAAGCGGGGATTTGCTTTATCAAATTACGCGAATCACTTGAAATAACGATTCAGCAGACCCTCGAAAGCCTTGCCGTGGCGAGCCTCGTCCTTAGCCATCTCGTGAACTGTGTCGTGGATAGCGTCAAGATTGTTCTCCTTTGCCATTTTAGCGAGGTCAAGCTTGCCCTGGGTTGCGCCATGTTCAGCGTCAACGCGAAGCTGAAGGTTCTTCTTGGTGGACGGCGAAACCAACTCGCCGAGCATTTCGCAGAACTTAGCCGCGTGTTCCGCCTCTTCATAAGCAGCCTTCTCATAATACATTCCGATTTCGGGATAACCCTCTCTGTGAGCCGCTCTTGCCATTGCGAGATACATACCGACCTCGGTGCATTCGCCCTGGAAGTTGTCGCGAAGACCCTTGATAATCTCCTCGGGAACGCCCTCGGTGATTCCGATTTCATGCTCACAAGCGAAAGTCAGCTTTCCGCCGTCCTCTTCAACCACCTTGAACTTGCTTCCGGGAACGCCGCACTGCGGGCATTTTTCGGGTGCGGATTCGCCGATATAAACGTATCCGCAAACAGGACATACATACTTCATAATCAAATACCTCCATGAAAGTAAAATATTTTATAGCGTGATTTATCACGGAAGAACCGTGACTTCTGACGCTTTTTTGACAAAATCCGCCATAATCAGTTATTGCGGCTGAGAATGTTTAACGCGATCCTTTTCCTCGGCGCGCTTTGCGTTGTTAAAGCGGTCAAGCGTGCCTACAAGATAGCCGGTGATTCGGCGAATCCGCTGGAACGGAACGTCTGAGAAGTAATATTTCGCGTTTACATAATCGCCGTCAAGCTCCAGATCAATTGCGCGCAGGTGCTTTTCGGGATACTTAACCTCGGCGTTATCAATGTAGTAATCCACTTCTTCTTTAGAAAGCTTACCGCCAATAACATTAACATCTATCATGATGAAATCCTCCTTTGTTTTAGTGTGTATTCTTATTATATCACAATATATTGTATTTGTCAAGGGGAATTTTATAAAAATATTACAATATTTTGAATTATTTTCACGGGGAATTGATAGTAAAAATTTTTCTGAAATCTGTAAGATTTTGAGATTAAAGCTGTCTATATTAGTGAAAGATCTTTTGGAGGTGACAATATGCCAAATATGGAGGACTCCGAAATAATTGGAAAATTTATGGAGCGCAACGAATCCGCGGTCGGTGAGCTTCAATGCAAGTACGGTAATTATTGCAACAAAATCGCGCTGAATATACTCGGCTCTCACGAGGAAACCGAGGAGTGCATAAACGACGCTCTGATGAAAATTTGGGAATCCATTCCGCCCGCCGAACCCCAATCCCTCCGCGCGTATCTGGGAAAAATAACCAGAAATCTCGCGATAAACCGTCTGAAAAAAATTACCGCTGAAAAGCGCGGAAACGGCGAGATCACAGCGGTTTACGAGGAATTATCCGAGCTGATTTCCGATAAGTCGGGAATCGAACAAAAGCACGAACATAAGGAACTGATTAACGAAATCAATACATTTCTCGGAAAACTGCCCGCCCAAAAACGTAACATATTTGTCCTGCGCTATTGGTATTGCGAGAGCGTCAAGGCAATCGCCGAAACTCTGGCAATCAGCGAAAACAGTGTGTCTGTCACGCTTTCACGCGTTCGTGATAAGCTGAGGACGCATTTACGAAAGAGAGGTTATGAGATATGAAACCCGATGAATTATTTGAAATGCTTACGGATATAGACGATAAGTTCATAGATGACGCAATGCCCGAATCGAAAAACACAGACGTTGTTCAGCCACAGAAGATTCAAATGACCAAACGCCGTTTTCCGTGGGGAATCGCCACAGCCGCTTGTCTGGCAGTTTGCGTCGCCGTGGGGGCTGTTGTAGCCGTGAACGCGGGCAAAAGCAAAATCCCCTTTGAGCCTGATTCCCCGGCGCAATCCACACCCCTTACCACTATGGTAAAGGACGCCGAGGAGATTTACACCGGCACGGAAACGCTCCCGCTGGAGTTCATAGTCGAGGAAGCCAACTTGAAATTTGAAATCAGTGAAAATAAATACCTATCCCTTATTAATTGGGGGGCGGCGTCCATGGACGAGTGGTATTCAAGTGGAGTATTTCCCAGCGGCGTAACTATCAGAAGCGTTTGCCTGTGCGACCTAAATTCCAGCCTGAAAGGTGATAACTATCGTGAACTTGTCGCTGCCGTTACTGACGAAAACGGCGATAAATTTATCAGAGCTTATGATTTCATTGCGCAAAAGGAATACGAGTTTAAGGTTGAAGATTATGAGAGTCGTTGGCATTACGACAGTCTTACGCTTAAGGACGGCAGATTGTATCTTTGCACCGAGGTCGAGGCTCACGTTGACGAACAGCCGCTCACTCTTGATGCTATGAAGGAGGTAACAACCGAATCCTCCGAACAGATTGAATCTGTTTACGATGTTTCCACCGCGAAAGATTCCATTCCTTCCACTTTCAATATGCCCGAATTTCCCGATTACGAGTTCACAATTGACGAAAGTTTCGTCTCGCTAAAAACCTCGGAAAATGATACACAATCGTTGATCAGGTTCGCACCGATTAGTAAGGTCTGGCTTGCCGATCTAAACGGCGATAGTAAGCGCGAAGTCATCTCTATGGGTTGGAACGGCTTGTCCGGACTTGCTGCTACTTACTTACGGGTTTATGATGTTGCAATCGGTAAGCAGTATGTGCTTGATTCCAGTCAATATAATCACGGATTCGGGGATTTTGACCTCACGATAAAGGACGACAGCGTCTATTTTGAGTACCGCCATTATGATAAATCCTCAGAAGATTATATTGTGGAAACCAAACTGCTGACGCTTGATGTTATGTATGAGGTTGACGAAAACTACAATCCCGAAATCGAAATCGTGCTTGATGAAACCACTCAACACAATTTCTTTACAATGCCCGAATATCCTGATTTTGAGTTCGCTTTTGTAGATGGTGATATTGAAGTTCATAATAATCAAACCGACACAATTATGAAACGTCTTGACACTGTTGAAATAAGGAAAGTATATCTTTACGATGATTATCGCACGCATAAACGCACAATTTATACTCTTGCCAAGCGGACGGGTGAACAGAACACCGTAGTGTGCCTTACTTATCTTAACCGTGACGGCAAGTTTGTCACAAGTTATATTGAACCCCTTGAAAAGGGCTACGATATGGATTTGACGATAGGAGAGTACGGTGGACCTCTCTTTAGTGACTCATCGCCTATTGATGAGGGATTCAGTGAATCTGTCGAAAACGATGATGTGAAATTAACAGTATATTCTACTGATGCCATTATCTCAAAGAAACAGTTGGTCGGAGTTTGGGCAGAATTGACCAATAAGACTAATACAACAATTTATCTGTACTCTCCCGTTCTTGCTGACAGACCCGAAGCGTTTATACACATAAATATGTCGTATAATGGTAATGATATGGAACAGAATGACCGCGACTGGGTATGGATAAATGAAAAAGTGAATTATTATCCCGTTTCTCCGGGTCAAACCGTTAAGATGGACGCGGAATTTAATCCCACAAATGCTGAAACAGGAACTTATGACGGAACTTGTTCTGTTGTAGTGGCGAAAACCCCAAATGACAACTACCCGAAAAAGGAAATTTCCGCGACTTTTCAAATGACAGTTAAGGAAACTTAATGACATATTAATTCTGATTAATACCCCCTCCGATTCGGAGGGGGTTACAGACCGGCGATAAACCCTC